>CAYUDF010000612.1:0-2766 GCA_964443465.1 uncultured bacterium | reverse complement strand
GATCATCTCCAGCAACACACAACCAAACGCCCACACGTCGGCGCGCCGGTCGACCGGTTTGCCACGCGCCTGTTCGGGACTCATGTAACCGGCGGTCCCCAATATCACACCCTGCATCGTCGGACTGCTGGCCAGTATCGTCGGCGAATGCGACAGCGCGCTGTTATTGGCGTCCGCCTCAAATGCCTTGGCCAGGCCGAAGTCCAGCACCTTTACCACGCCTTCGGGTGTCACAACAACGTTGCCCGGTTTGAGGTCGCGGTGCACGACTCCCTGATCGTGAGCAACTTCCAGAGCTTCGGCGATCTGGTAGGCGATTTTTAATGCGTCGTCGACCGTCATTGGACCGCGGCCCAGTCGCACGGAGAGGTCCTCGCCGGGCACCAGTTCGAGAACCAGAAATCGCTGGTTATCGGCCTGTTCGATGCCATAGATCGCGGCAATGTTGGGGTGGTTCATAGCGGCGAGCAGCTTGGCCTCACGCTCGAAACGCTGGAGGCGTTCGGTGTCGCTGGCAAAGGACTCGGGCAGAAACTTCAACGCGACGTCACGGCCCAGGCGCGTGTCCTTGGCCTTGAATACTTCGCCCATGCCGCCGGCGCCGATGCGCTCGGTGATCTCGTAGTGGGCCACTGTTTTACCGATCATATCAGGGGGACCTTTCAGGACTGGGGTTAGGAAGCCCTAATTATAATGGATAAGTGGCTACAGAAAAAGACTAAAATAGTGCGGTTTTCAAGGATTCGGGCGGGCGGGGACCTCGGCAGGGCAGCAAAAATACATCATAACGTGTATTATATCAGTGAGATGTGCTTTTGTAGCGGTCGAGCTTTTCCTGGAGTTTCTTTTCCCAGTCACCGTGGTAGAGCAGGATGGCCGATTCGAGCACGGCTACGGCTTCTTCGGTCTGACCGTACGCATACAGCGCTTCCGAGTAGTCGAGCGCAATCCACTCTAGTAACTGGTCATTGATATCTTTTTCGCGTTCGTCGAGCAGGCGTTCCATCAACTCGATCGTGGACGCGTAGTCCTCCACCGTGCGGTACGATCGGGCGAGGTCCCTCGCGATCCCCGCGATGGCGTCCCCCGGTTTTCCCAGGTAGTTGTCCAGCGGGCGGTCGTAGTAGAAGTGGCGTTCGATTGCAAACTCCTGCATGGACAGCGTGTGCGGGTATTTACGGTCGCCGTGGGGTAACAGGTTGATTGCGTTAACCACGATGTCCGCGTCCAGCGGGTGGTCGAGGATGGCCTGGTAGGCCGCCTTGAAGAACTGGTTGTCGGTGCGCTGACTGCTCTGCCAGTAGGTGAGCAGCTCGTCATAGGTGTCGATCTTAACGCCCTCGATCGACACGTTGTCCCACCACTCCGGAGCGGGGGCGGCCGCCTGAAACGATTTTCGATATTCGCGGGCTTTGGGCCAGTCGGTCAATTGACAGCCACACATCAGGAGCACTGCAAGAAGAACGATCAGCGCTGCCAAACGCTGGATTCGGACGATAAGACGTTGCATTCCGGGTACCTCTCGGGATCTGGCCAAAACCGACAAACGGCGCCACACCGCAAAATACCGAAAACTGCAATAATTATGCCGTACCTATGTTGTCTCAGTGATCTGCGGTGGTCTTCCCGGCCCGCCGCTCACTGGCGCGTTGGGAGATGAAGCCTGCGTCCATCCAGTAGATGTCCGCGTTGTTCTCCATTGCGGGTTCGTCGAAGTCGTCGATGGTCCACACGGATTGCGGGTTACTGTGCTCCGTCTGTTTGTGGCTGACAAAAAACAGATACTTCCCGTCGCGTGAAGCGCGCACAAACTTTGCTTCCGGTTCGGTCAGTTCGTCGACCACTTCGGGCGCCGACCAACGGCCGTTCTTGTCGAGCACACTCATTTTTATTTTCAGACCGTCGTCGCCAAATGATGTAAACAGTAGATAACCTTCGTCTTTGTTAACAAACGGCACCAGTTCCCGCCCCGGCGAATTAACATCACCCGGCAGCGGGTGGTACTCGGGATAAGCGCCATCGACTGGATTCAGTTCGTAGATATCGTGGTTTTCTTCTCCCGGCGCGACAAACGAAGCGTACATTGTGCCGTCGGCCGACAGGAAACAACCGCCGTTGAGGTTGAACTGGTTGATGGGAGTATCCACAGGGTGCGCGTCTTCCCACCCTTTTTCAGTTCGTTCGGAAAACCACAGACGGGAGTGCACATCGGCAGGGTCCTCACCGGGCGGCGGTCTTTTAGTTGTGAAATAGATTCGCGAACCATCGGGCGTAAAACTGGCGCCGCCGTTCATGTGGCGGGTGAGAAACGGCAGGGGTTCGGGTGTGCTCCACCCGCCCGATTCTTTCATACGGGTGATATACAGTACGGCGATCATCTCTCCGCCGGCTTTCCCGTTGATGCGAAGGATCACTTCTCGTCCGTCCGGTGAAAACACCGGAAACATGTCGTCGTGGTGTTGTGTGGATGCAAAACCGGGTGAAAAAAGTTTCGCCCCGGTCGTCGGCGGTATTTCACCGAAGTAACTGCCGGACCGGTTTTCCTGACCGTACGCGGGATTCAGGATCAGGCAAACCAACGCGACGGCGATAAACGTCAATGTTTTCATCTATACTGTCCTCCAGAGATATCATCATAATGGAATCAGCCACTGTGATGCCAGCACAGACAGTATCTCTTCATTATAATGTTACTGGAGCAGTTTGTGGAACTCCCGGGCGTGCTCGAGCGCGGTGTCATAATCGCCGGCGGTTGTTTCCTCTTCC
>CAYUDF010000611.1:0-2770 GCA_964443465.1 uncultured bacterium | reverse complement strand
TGGAGTTCTCATCCAGGCCCGCGTCGTCGACCTCCAGAACGATATGCATTCCGCCCTGCAGGTCCAGTCCGAGCTTGATGGCGGAATTAACGTATTTATCCTGTTCTTCTGTCGACAGTCGGGCGCGTTCTTCCTTTGACATGGAGTAGAACGCCACGCTGGGATAAAGCGCGTAGATGCTGTACGCGATTACCGCGACTACAAGTAGTATCTTCCACTTCTGCATTCGTTACCTCTGGTGCGATTTTGAGATAAATCGTGTTTTAAATTCGCCCCCGGGCGGGTGGTAATAAAAAAACGCCGGGGGGCTGCAATACGAACGGTTCTATTTCCCAAATCGGAGTTTATGCCGAGTGTCCAGACGGACTCCGCCCCTCCCAGGACTTCTCTTCTCCGGTGTTAATATTCGAGACACGAGTCGGCAGGTTTGGGAGGCCGGATTTTAAAAGTAAAGGGAAATTATACACCACAAACGGCGTTAGTCAACCGGAAAAGGTAACGATTTTCGGCACTTAGGGCGACGGCCTAGATGCGGTCCATTATCTTGAGCATGTCACGGACAGCGCGTTCGAGGCCGGTGAACACGGCCCGGGCGATGATCGCGTGCCCGATATTGAGCTCTTCGATCTGCTCGATTTCCAGAATCGCCGACGTATTGTGATAATTGAGCCCGTGCCCGGCGTGGACGCGCAGGCCAAGCCGGGATGCCGACTCCGCCGCTTCGCTGATTTTGTCCAGTTCCGGGTCCTGTGCCGGTATGGGGGCATTGGCATAGGCGCCCGTATGGAGCTCGATGGCGTCAAAACCCAACCGGGCCGCCTGCTGGATCTGGTTGATTGAGGGGTCGATAAACGCCGTCACCAGTATATCGGCGTCCTTGAGGGTGGCGACCAGCTCTCCCATGTTTCCCGAAGCACCCAGCAGATCGAGGCCGCCTTCGGTGGTCACTTCTTCTCTCTTTTCGGGCACAATACACGCCGAATCGGGTTTGAGCGCCAGGGCGATCTCCTGCATCTCGGCGGTGGGGGCCATCTCCAGGTTGAGGGTCGTCTTGACGACCTCACGGATCAGCCGGATATCGCGGTTCTGCATGTGCCGGCGGTCTTCGCGCAGGTGGGCGGTGATCTGGTCGGCGCCGGCCATTTCGGCCGCTACGGCGGCGCTGACCGGGTCGGGTTCGTACGTTTTGCGCGCCTCACGAATGGTGGCTACGTGGTCAATATTTACTCCCAGTCGGACCATCTCGGGCCTCCTCTTAATCCTGTTCTACCAGATCGGTTAAAAAAACGAGTTCGATATCGGCGTCCTTCAGAAAGGCTTCGCTGTTTCTAAGGGCTTCAAGCGTCCACCGGCGCGGGTGGCCGATACCAACGGCGGTTCCGCGTTTGCGCGCCGTGTTTACCAGTTGCCGGATTCGCTGTTCGACAACCGCCGTGTCTTCCGTGTCGGCATCAATAAACAGGTCGTTGCGCGCGGCCGGGACCCCCATTTCCCTGGCCGCATTATACGCGACAGATTCGGCGGAAGTCAAAGAATCGAGAAAAAACAGGCGGTGGCTTTTGATCGCGGCCAGAACGATGTCCATCACGCGCCGGTCGCCCGTCGCCCGCGACCCCTGGTGGTTATTGACGCCTTCGATCCCGGGAAGACTCCGTATATAACGCTCCACCAGTTGCTCGATCTCTCCTGGCTGCATACCGGTGGTGACCATCGCGATATCGCCACCCTGGTCGTCATCCGGCTCCATCGGCAGGTGGAGGATGGTGCACTTTCCCTTTTCCTGCGCCCGTTCCAGGGCATACGTCGAATACGGCAGCGACGGAAGGACCGCTATGGTGAGCGGCAAGTCCAGCGCCAGCATATCCTTGACGAGACCGTTCCTGGAATAACCGAAATCATCGATGACCAGCGCCAGCTTCGGGCGTGACCGGGCCGGTTTCTTTGTCACGGCGGGCGCGCTGCGTGTAAACACCAGCTGGTGGGTGTCGTACCGGTGGGTGCCCACCGTAAACAGAAACTTGTCCCCGCCGTCGGTTTCCTCGCTGTACCGGACGATGCCGCCGTTTTCCCTGACTGCCCTGGTGAGGGCGACGTTGATCTGGACGTAGTTACAGGATTCGTCGCAGGCGATCCGCCACTTGAGAATCCGGATTTCTTTACCGCCTGCGTGCTCGATTGCGGCGCGTTCGTTCACCCGGCCGCGCAAACCAAACACGGCCAGCGCCCCACGCAAACCGTCGCCGATATCCATCTGTACCTGGGCGTAATAACCGTGAAACCCCGCGTCCAGCAGTTGCGCGCGGCCTTCGGACGTCTGGAAGTACTTCACGGCAACGATACCGGTGATCAACAGAACCACCAGGGCGGCGATCATCATGCGTGGTGTTTTCGACGGCTTGTTTTTACCGGATTTCGTCCGGGTTTTGCTCTTTTTCCTGGGCGGCATGCGACGTAGTCCTGCGGTTGCGAAAACGTTTATTGGAAACCGCTTGGACTATAGGAAGGGAATCTATGGAGTGTCAAGGAGGAGTACGGCTTCGATCAGTCGTCATAGAGCGCCTTCATACCGCCCCACGTGGTCTCCTCAACCGCCGTGTTGGTCTTCGTTAGCAAACGGCGGCTATCCACGTCGTCGCGCCAGCGGATGATACGCCAGTGGCCTGGACCGTCGGCCCAGCGGATTGTGATCTCCGCCTTGAGCCCGTTTGCGATCAACGTCAGTTCGGGATTGGTATCCAGAACGACGGACATGTCGTATAGGATCGTTGCC
>CAYUDF010000610.1:0-2771 GCA_964443465.1 uncultured bacterium | reverse complement strand
CTCATTGCGTCGTACTACTATGCGTCGACAGAAGGTGCGCCCGGTGCCCCTAAGTTCAACAGTCCTTCTATGCGCTTGAGGCGGCATTGAACTAAGGGTATGTTTGGAGGTATCCGGACGTTCATGCGCTTTCTCTGAACTCGCACGCGGTTGGTTTCGCTCCGTAACTTACCGCCACTACTTGAGGATGGGCTATGTATCAGGCACCAAAACAGAACGACGCGCTGGGGACAACCAATCGGGGAAACGCCTGCGAGTCCGGTCTTTGCACGCTGTGCACGGCTGACTGCAAGGGTAAATGCGAGACCTGGCTCTCCTCCCTCCTCGGGCGCAAGCTGCTCTACCCGCGTAACTTCGGGAACGCCACAGCGGGCTCCGCCAATATCCTCGCCGAAGGCGTCGGATACCATGCACTGCGCATACAGGGCTATGCCTACGGAGCCCACGGGCTCGATGGGCGCCTATCGAGCAGCGCGGACGACCGGATCTTCCCGAATGTCGACATCGAGACGTCTTTCGGTCAGACGGTCAGGACGAAATGTCGCGTGCCGATCATGACCGGCGCCCTCGGCTCCACCTTCATCGCGGCTAAGTACTGGGATTCGTTTGCAGTCGGCGCCGCGTTGTGCGGCTTTCCAATCGTGATCGGAGAGAACGTGGTGGGCGTAGACACCAAAGCCGTCATCGAAAACGGTAAGACCAAGACCGCACCCGAACTCGACCGGCGTATCCAAACGTTCCTCCGTTACTACGACGGGTACGGTGCCATCATCGTGCAGATGAACGTCGAGGATACCCGCAACGGCGTTGCCGAGTACCTCATCGATAAGCATGGCGATCAGATCATCATCGAGCTCAAGTGGGGTCAGGGCGCAAAGGACATCGGCGGTGAGATCCAGGTGACCGACATCGATTACGCGTGTTTTCTCAAAGAGCGCGGTTACCTTGTCGACCCAGACCCGACGGATCCGATTGTCCGCAAGGCATTCGAAAACCGGGCGATTACCAGCTTCGCGCGGCACAGCCGCCTCGGGGCTACGGAACTGGGCGCGGCGGAGCAGGTCCGTGATGCGTTCATGGACGAGGTGGCGAGACTGCGCAAGCTTGGCTTCCAGCGTATCTCACTCAAAACGGGCGCCTATGGCATGGAGGCCCTGGCAATGGCGATTCGCTTCGCAGCCGACGCCAAGCTGGACCTGCTGACAATCGACGGATCGGGCGGTGGGACGGGCATGAGCCCTTGGAACATGATGGATCACTGGGGCGTGCCTTCGCTGCCGCTCCACGCAAAGACGCACGAATACTGCCGGATCCTGGCTAGTCGCGGTATCGCCCCGCCGGATATTTCCCTCGCCGGTGGGTTCGCCAGGGAGGATCACATCTTCAAGGCCATGGCGTTGTGCGCACCCTATTCGAAACTGGTTTGCATGGGGCGAGCCCCGATGATCCCCGGTTTCCTTGGCAGCAACATCGAAGGGGTGTTCAACCCCGAGCGACGCGCGGCGATCTCTGGTCACTGGGAGCAGCTGCCGTCCACCGTCAAGAATATCGGTAAGTACCCGGAGGAAATTTTCGCGGGATGGGAGACCGTCCGCGAGAAAGTGGGTGACGCAGAGATGGATAAGATCCCCTTCGGCGCCATCGCCATGTACGGTTACGCTGACAAGCTCGCTTGCGGACTGCAACAGTTCATGGCGGGAGCGAGGAAATTCGAGCTAGACGAACTTTCCCGAGAGGACCTGATGGCGGCCAATCGGGAGACGGCGGACGTCACAGGAATCCCGTACATGACTGATGAAGGGAATGATCGCGCGATGGCAATCCTACATCGCTGAACGCCGCCAACGAAAAGAAGCGTCGTCGTTCCGGCGTACCGACTTGGCTTCTCTCCGGTAACCGGCTTGCGCCCTTGAAACCGTCGAAGATCAGGTGCCACATGATTAGAGAATGGTCGAACGATTACCTCACCGGCATTGCGGAGATCGACGGACAGCACCAAGGGTTCTTTGAGGCAGCGCATCGATTGTATGACCAGATCCTTAACTGCGAAGGCGAACACGGAGTCGAAGAGGCCGTCACATTTCTCCGGGATTACGCTGCAAGGCACTTTCAGACCGAAGAGACGTTGATGCGCGAGCATGAATTTCCGCGCCTGGAGGAACACAAAAAGCTCCACGACGCTTTCTTTGAGAACCTGGAACTTTTGATCGATGAACTTCATGTATTTGGGCCCAGCCAGCACCTGGCTGATCGCGCGTTGGACGTTGCGCAGGACTGGCTCATCGATCACATCGCCGACGAAGATATGCAATACGCCACGTATGTTAGACGACGGCATGGAGCACATATGGCGACCGGTTGGACAGAATCGATTTGAATCGCTCTCCGGGGGCTCAGCCGGCCAATTGAGACCGTTTCTGATTGGGTGCGGGGAAGCGCCGGCCAATCGTTGTCGGTCAGCGTGATCCCGCTGAGCGACAACTGAACGCTGCTATGTGAAGCTTCACATAGCGGCCAGAAGCTGAAGCTCCAGTCACCGTACCCGAATGTCCGCTGTATGCTGAAAGCAGACATCAGCCTGCTAAAGGCGGAAAGCAAACTTCGACCCAGTGCGGACCTAGGGTCGCAGTTTGCGCGCCGGGAGTAAGCGATCCTTCCCGTCAACCGAGCGCACGACCCACCAGAAGCTGATAACGGCCGCCTTTTTTCTGTCGGCATGACGTCTCCTGTAACGCTTGCCGATTTGATCCAGGTTAAGGAACCAGACAGGA
>CAYUDF010000609.1:0-2774 GCA_964443465.1 uncultured bacterium | reverse complement strand
GCGTTTGCCGCGCCCGCGACAACGGTTGCAAATATGATAGAAACCATGCAGGCGACAACATTGCGAGAAATCATAAGGAGCTCCTTGTAACAATTATTCTGTCTTTGGCATATCCCGGGTGATATATCCAGATTCGCGCCATCAATCGAAACCGCCCGACAATCCAATCGACAGCATCAAGGCGAGAAAAGCGGCAGTTCCTGCTACGGTTGCAATCCACCCCGCTTTGCCGCGCAAGGCGAGGCCGCCGTACACGGCCACTTCGTCGCCCCCCTCGTGCACGACCGGCTGGTTGTTCTGGTATGTCGTCCAGTCGTCCACTTTTTTTACATTAACGTCCGTCCGGACCGTCAGCCATGTCCCGTAGTTCAGATGGAGCCCCCCGACGAAACCAGTATCCGACACTCCGGGGTTGTTTTCCAGGGTGGCAAAAATAACACCTGCCGAGAGATCCAGCGCCCAGTCCGGTCCGAACCGGTACCGCACTCTGGGTTTGAATCCCAGCCGCATATCCTCACCGCCAAGGCCTCCGTAAAACGTCGCACCCAATCCCCACCCCCGTCCTGTATTCTGTCGAACGTATTCGCGCATGTATCCTATTTCGACAACAGCACGCCATGTAGAAAAAGTCCTGCTTTCAACCCCGAGAGCTGTTCCGGCCTCCAAACCGGTCTCCACGTACACACCGCCCGAATCCGGTCCCGCGGCAAGAAGCGACGGAATTAAAAGTATTAATAGAAATATTGGTGATCTAGACATAAAGAACGAATGCCGACAGATTTTGTTAATTTTATTCGAAGGAATCCAGTATTGCGATCGACTTTGATGCGCCGATACGGGTGGCTCCCGCGTCGATCATCGCTTTTGCCGTCCTGTAGTCGGCGATTCCGCCGGCGGCTTTGACCCCGACACTTTCACCAACGTTTTCTTTCATCAATCGGACGGCTTCGACGGTGGCCCCACCCCCGGCGAACCCGGTTGCCGTTTTGACAAAATCGGCTCCTGCCTGCTCGCACAAGTGGCACGCCAGTTTGATTTCGTCGTCGGTCAGCAGCGGTGTTTCCAGAATGACTTTGACGATTGCACCCTGCTTCCGGTGGACCAGGTCGCTGATAAAAGCGATATCCATCTGTACTACTTCCGCCATATCTGATTTGAGGTGACCGATCGGCAACACCATGTCGATCTCGTCGGCACCGGCCTCCATCACCGTACTGGCCTCGACGCATTTCACGACGGTCAGGGTGCTGCCGTGCGGAAAACCGCAAACGGTCCCTACTCTGACGCCGGTGTTGGCCAGTTCCTTGACGGCAAGAGGGACCCATGTTGGCGCGATGCACACCAGACCGAATTCGTATTCGGCCGCCTCCTTGCACGCCTGCTTGACGTCAACAACGGTGACATCCTGCCGGATCGCCGTGTGGTCGATAATTTTAGCTAGTTCTTGTTTTGTCATAATACATTCGCCCCCATCCCGAGGCAGACCGAAAGTATGGCCTAGAAATGCCGGATACGCAACCGTCAGATTCTGAAAGGCTGCCGGGCCCCGTACGTGAGAGACCGCCACAGCCATTCCAGAGGACCAAACCTGAAAGATTTCAACCACAACGAAGAGACGATCAACTGAATTATCCACACGGAAACCACAATCAAAATCTGCCCGACCCGGTCGATCTGGTTGAAGTATCCCAGGCCGGGTCCGTAGAAAATGAACGCCGCGATCAACGACTGGCCGATATAGTTTGAAAATGCCATACGTCCCGCGGCGGCAAACGGCCGCGTGACCCCCCTCAGTTTTTCAGATTTGCAGATCAGCATCACTGCGCCTATGTAACTTCCGCTCACCAGGAGACTTCCCCAGTAATTAAACTGAGCTCCAATAAAAAACGAATAAAAAGGATCCCAGTCGTGCGACTGGAATTGCCGGATACCAAAAGCGACGACGGCCAGACCGACAGCTCCCAGCAAAACCATCGTCGTGTAATATCCCCCCGATCGCCGCGCGCCAAACACGCCCAGTTTGTATAGCGCCATCCCGATCAGCATCAAACCGCCCGCGCGCCAGATCCCCCAGAACAGCAGTACAAACGTCTGCCACATGAAAGCGCCCGGCGCCCGGTACTTGACCTGCTCGACATAACCACCGGTGTAGGCTTTACTTTCTTCTGCGAGTTTATCGGGCGGCGGCTGCCAGGATCCCTCGACGAATCCCTGTTGTGCTTCGTCGGGCCACATCGGAGCGGTCATGCCGGACATCAGCGCAAGACCGGACCCTATGGCGAGAACAACCAGGCCAGCCACGATCAGCCTCGACGCTCTCACCTTGCGGAACGGATACACCCACAGCGCACAAACACCGTACAAAAACAGGATGTCGCCCATCCAGATCAAATAGGCGTGGATCACGCCGAACAGAATCAGCCACCCGGTGCGACGGTAATGATATCCTCGCGACGGTTGCCCGGCTTCCTCCTTGCGCGACGTAAAAAGTGCGATTCCCGCGCCGAACAACAGTGAAAAAATTGTCATGAATTTCTGGTCGGCAAACAGATGGCTGAAATACCACACCCAGTATCCCGCGCCGTCAATCATTCCGTAGTAAGTTGGATTGAAATAAACGGTACCAAACATCGCAAAAGACTGGATATTCATGACAAATATGCCCAGTACGGCGAATCCACGTAACACGTCGATGGAGTCGATACGGTCGACCTTTGCGACGGGAAACACATCGTTTACAGGTGGCGGCAGCGTAGCGGCGCCGGGCTGGCCGT
>CAYUDF010000608.1:0-2776 GCA_964443465.1 uncultured bacterium | reverse complement strand
GGCGCCGGGGCACCAGAAGATCGTCTGGCGGGGACTCAATCAGAATGGCAGCGATGTGAGCTCCGGTATTTATTTCTACCGGTTGACGGCCGACCAGAGGACGCTCACCCGAAAGATGGAGTTGATCCGGTAAGATGCGTGAAGGCGTTGCAACAGCATCAGTTATGCCAGCCGACTCCTTCACAGTTAACTTAATTATTAATTTGTAATAACAATCTTTTGATTCGGTGATATAATCCGTGATGAATCGGCTCGAGGGAGCGAGCGGTTTCACACCACACTACAATTGCGTCACAGGACGCACCCACCTTTCGGCAAACGACCGCTGTCTCGCCACGAGATAAACACCGCTGCGTACTACGCGTTTTTCAATTACATCACTGCGACGACTGTTCCCGGCCGATACAGACAAACCGAGGGAGGTTGCCATGGTTGCGCCGCGAGCTATACTGATCCAGTTTCTATTCGCCTCAATTCTTGTTCTTTTATTGATCCCTTTCAATTCATGTGACCGTCAGGACGAATTCCCTGAAACGTCTTCGTCCATAAAGACCGTATCATACGCCGACAATGACGGATTATGGTTCCGATGGCGCGTTGTTCGACCAATAGAAAGTATCAAAGAGATCAACGTGAGCCTCAGAAAAAACAATAGAGTGATAGATTCATTTACCGCTGCTGACGCGGACGGAAAGCTTCTGTTGAATCCGTATACCGGGGGTCGATTCGCCCTCGTTATAACGGCGATTTTATCTGACGGTGAAACGCTTGTTGATTCAACGATTATCGAAGGCAGGGGGAATCTCCCGTCACATTGCCCATCTGAGTCGGTCTGGATGCCCCCCCTACGTCAGGCAGGAATCTCACCTTCCACAGCCGGCAACAATCGCGACATCGTCAGTCAATCAAGTCTTGTATTTGCCGGCAACGTGTCAAATATCCAGTTTTGCATGTGCAACGAATGCCTGGTTCCCTGGACTTTTGTCACGTTCTCCGACTTACATGTCATGTACGGCACCTACGCGGGGTCAAATATCACGCTGGCGTTCGCCGGCGGCGTAATGGACGGAATCATCTCGTCATTTTCACGGATGCCGATGTTTACCGAAGAGGACCGGTATATTCTGTTTCTTACACGGCGTCCGGACTATCGTTTCACTCCCACGGTTGGCTGGAGCGACGGAGTGTTTCGCTCGGGCCCGGATGGCGTAAAGACCTACGACGGCCGGGCCGTCATAGGCTTCAACCACAGATCCATGACCGCGGAAACAGTTCCGGCCCTTACTCCTCACCAGGTACCAACAACAGCTCCGGTCTACGGCTCCCACATTCTTGCCGGCAACAGCGGAGAACCAGCTTCCAGAGAGGGAGATGCACAGCCAACCGGCCAGCGCCGCGGGTTCCGCGCGATAGATGAAGCCCAGTTTTCCCTGGCCGTGGAAATGCTGGCCAAGAAAAATCGCCTACAGAGCCCCGAAGAAGGTCAGGCACTCCCACCGGGCGCCCATTTCCAGATCAAGCCGATCCGCGCCATTAAATCGCCGGCACCACCGATAGAAGAAGGCCGACTCGACGATAAAACACCACGACACAAACCGGCGATTTTTGACCGGGTCCGACTGACCAACCGCGTGCCGGCGAGCCCTGACGGTGACAAACGCGGATTCTACTACTACGAATGCGGCGGTGAACCGTCGAAATGGCCGAACAATCGTGCCCGGTTCAAGAGGCTCCCGATTTCTTTTCCGACAGGATCTTTAATGGCGGACGCGTTTATCGCGTCCGAAGGAACCTGGAATGACGTACCCGGCAGTTCGTTCAATTTTATTGACGATACGGACAATGATGACTACGTAACCAAGGGAGGAGACGGGAACGAAGTCGCTTTTGTTGAACCCGAGGACATAGACTACGCCGGCGGCGTCACCTTTATTCAACGGAATAGTTGTGATTCAGATCGATCGGGCGTTAACATGCCAATAATCCACGCGGATATTATGTTCGCAGCGCCGCCGTCAATATCCGGTAGCCAGTGGTCATCGTGGTCTGTCGCCACTCCGGACCCGCGAGTCAATCCTGGATTTCATGAGCTTATTTACTTTCGGACGTTCGCCGTTCACGAGCTCGGTCATGCCCTGGGACTATCACCGTGGGACGGTTCCCACGAGGACCGCGGTGTTTCCATCATGAACACGAGGCGTCCACTCGGGTGGTACCCCGGCGATCCCGAGAACCGGATAATACCCCACGGGGACGATCGCGAAGGAATACGCGCCATTTATTCAGTTTCCGGTGAAACCGAAACAGATATTGGAGCGATTAATTTCATCAAACCAGACCCGTCCAGCGAAGCCCGGGCCGTGCTTGTGGAAGAACCCGCGCCGCCAAGGGCCGGTCCCGGGGACCAGATAGAGATCCACTACAACTTCGGAAACCTCGGCAGCGAGGTGGTCAATTTCAACGTGGGTTTTTATCTCTCCACCGATCCTGCTATCACGGACCAGGATCTTTTTGTTGCCGCAGAAAGTTGGGAGTCGGGTTGGGGCCTTTTTTCCTACGCTCCTGAGGGATTGACACGCACGATTACCATACCGTCGTCGGTTACGTACGATACCGAGTATTACGTAGGTTTGATTGTCGATTTCGACGAGGCCATCGCTGAAATTCGGGAAGATAACAATGCGCTGGCGCTTCCCGGCAGCATACACATCCCCACACAGGCCGCGTGCAAAAAACAGATTCGCCTTTGTCACATCCAGAAATCGTTGTAGAAAAC
>CAYUDF010000607.1:0-2783 GCA_964443465.1 uncultured bacterium | reverse complement strand
CATTATAAATCTCCTCCCAATTGAAGTACGATTCTCACTCGGAGAATCGCATACCCACCCGCTTCAATAGGAGGTATCTCATGAAACGCTATGCGTTTCTGACGCTGTTTATTCTGGGTCTGTTCCTTATTTCGGGGTGCAGCCAGGACCGGCCTACCACCCCCACTAAATCAATTTCCACCAACGAAACACCAGCCGTCGCAATCGATCTGGAAGCGGTTGCCAGCGAAATTGTGGCACGCGCGGGTTGGCTGACAACCCGTGATACCGACGCCGACCAGAAATCCGGCCCACTGCCGGTAGGCAAAGGCGGACTGGTAAAAAACATGCAGCGTGAAGTAGTCACCGGTGACATCGTCCACTACAGCGCGGATATACGCGTCGGATGCGGAACATACGACGTGATCCGCATTCACCGTGTAGTCCGGGAGGCACGACCGTTTCGACCGATGAAAACACAAAGAAACGTGTTCCTTTTACACGGCGACCTCATTGGTTTTGAAGGCATATTTTTGTTCGGCGCAAATTCAGCATCGACGTCAAACGACTATTCTGCCGCGGTATATCTGGCGCGTAACGGCGTAGACGTCTGGGGCATGGACCAGAACTGGATACTCGTTCCAGGAGGATTGTCTGACCATTCATTCATGTCGGATTGGGGCCTGGAGAATCAGGCCGGCAACCTCGGTATCGGCCTGGCCGTCGCGCGATTCGCGCGCCTAGCAACGGGCAACGGATTCGGAAAAATGATCCTCGGCGGGTACAGCAGCGGGGCCTGGACAAGCTATGCTTACCTGAACGGCGAAACACAGCTACCCCCGGGACACCGGCACGTCAAGGCTTACATTGCTCTGGACGGCAACTTCAAAAGCGGAGTTGAGGCCGATCGCCTGGGTTGGTGTGACTTGCGGGATCTTTACCAGTCCCTGTGGGACGGAGGCATCTACGGGGATGACATTTCATTCTTCCCGTGGATGAGCGAACTCGCTACGACCGACCCCGACGGAGCATCCCCGGTGTTTGAGGGATTTACCAACATGCAAGCCGCCTGGGGCATGGCAACATATGCCGCACCCCCACCCGACTGGTATCACTTTCTCGCCGGTACCTTTGATGACGATGAAATGCCAACCGGGCTCACCGCTACCCGAACCGAAGCGTGGCTTGATTTCATGCTCAACGGCGCGCCAGTCGAACCCACACGGTTTACACTGGATTACGCCGGAACATCTTGCGACGAAACGGACTTCCCGTGGGACGACCACCTCGGCGATATAAACATTCCGGTGTTGTTGATCACGCCGGCGGGCGGGATGGGTGAGTCAAACAACTACACACTCACACTGCTCGGCAGCACCGATGTCACGATTGTATCGAGGCGACTAACTCCCCCGGTAGATCTGGCGCTGGAATTCGGCCACATAGACCTGTGGACGGCCGATATCGCACCCCATATCGCAAAAGACATGTTGTGGGCACCGATGCTCGACTGGGTTCTGGACCATTCTCCGCAGGGCCCACCAGTCGATATCGTGCGCGGCAAAAAGTAACGTCCGGGCAACATTACTGGCCGCTGTGGAACGGGGCGCCCACTCAAGGGGCGCCCCGTTTTGTATCCATGATTTCACTGTCGTCCGAGCCCGGCATTCCTGCTACACTGTTCCCGCCTGAAGATTAACGAATAAACGGCATTCGCTTATCCGGGAAAAATCCATGATCGGGAAAACCGTTCTTCATTATGTAATCACCGAGGAAATCGGCCGCGGTGGAATGGGTATCGTGTACAAGGCCGACGACACGAAACTCAAACGTACCGTCGCGCTGAAATTCCTGCCGCCGGCGGTCGGGCCGGATGATCGCGCCCGCTTCGAAGTCGAGGCGCAGTCGGTGGCCCACCTCCAGCACCCCAATATCTGCGGTATTCACGAGATCAACGAAATCGAAGGGCAGACTTTTATAGTAATGCCCTTCCTCGACGGAGCGGAGTTGAAACAGCTCACCGCGGCCGGCCCGATGGAAATAGCTGAAGCCGTGGAAGTGGCTCTTCAAGTCGCCCATGCCCTGCAGGAAGCACACGAACACGATATCATACACAGGGACATCAAGTCGGCCAACGTGATGGTTACTAAAAAAGGCCTGGTCAAGGTCATGGACTTCGGCCTGGCCAAACGCAAGGGCAGCACGCAGATCACACAGGCGGGCCTGTCGCTGGGAACGGTCGACTACATGTCGCCGGAACAGTCGGGCGGCACCCCGGCGGATCACCGTACAGATATCTGGTCGCTGGGAGTGATGTTGTACGAGATGCTGACAGGCGGAATGCCGTTCCCGGGTGAATTCGACCAGGCGATCATCTACTCGATCATAAATCAGGATCCGAAACCCCTCGCAACGGCGCGACCGGACGCCCCCACCCTGCTCGATGACATTCTGGCCCGCGCTATGGCCAAAAATCCCGACGAGCGCTATCAGAAAATCGACGACATGATCACCGACCTGCTTGAGGTCCAACAGGAAGTCGGGGCTCCGGCAAGTATAGGCGGAGCCGTGACAGGTGCGACAGGCCGACCCAGTACGGGTACGCGCCCGGTCACCACGGCCAGGAGCTCCCGCCCGGACGGTTCGTTCAGCGGTCGTCTCGCTGCCAGGCGGGTACCGCTGATAGCCGGTCTGTACATCGCTATATCGGCCGTCGCCGTGCTGGTCTTGTGGTGGGCCGTTGACCGCTATCCGATTTCACCGCACCTGCCGGGTTTTATTCTCGCGGCGCTGGTTACCCTGCT
>CAYUDF010000606.1:0-2787 GCA_964443465.1 uncultured bacterium | reverse complement strand
CTTATGGACTGGACCCACCAGTCGTTGCTGCCGATCGTTCGACTGCACTGATCTCCACTATTGCGTAAAACGCACCCGGTTGAGATCCCGTCTCTCACCGTTGATGCATACCGAGATCTGGTACCAGTTTGGATTCCAGTATTCACCGGTATCGCGGTTGTAAAAATCGAACTCAACCGTGTGTATGCCCGCTTCCGGTATTCCCGAAAAAAGAGTCACGACACCGGTTCCGCACACTCCCACCGCTCCGAACAGCTCAATGTCGACCTGCTGGTCGCCGGGAGCCCTGAACACAACGGTGACTTTGTCACCCTTCTGGACGTTCCGCGGATACGCCCACAGGTACAATTCGCTGCCGAGAGACAGCGCGTAGTTGGACATTTTTGACCAGTTGGTGACTTCGTCACCGATCATGACGGCAAAAGAATGATTTCTTTCAGGGAAATCGACGTCGACAACCAGGGTCTCCTTCGTACCCGCCGGAGCGGGGGGCAGGTCATTGGTTATCTGTGTGGCCGTCGACCAGTTTGTTGCATCAATCACCGAGAAGGTGTGATACCTGATTTCATAAGTTGAAGCCGAGCCGAGGTCTCCGTCATCACCTCTGGCCGTCCAGGACAGCATAAGGCTTCCTTCCGCCGTTTCTGATACCGAAAGATCGGTTATTGGAGACGGCGGCATTGTCTCCTGGATCGTGGTGCCGTACGCCAGGTTTGAAATACCCGACTCGTTGTTGTCCTGGTCTCGCGTTTTCATGGCAAAGTAGTACGTTGTGGCCGGCTCCAGTTTTACAGCGCGGCATTTTTGTACGCTCAAGCCGGCAACGGGACATGGCGGTTTCGGCTGCGTCAGTGCCTGATCCCAGTTGGACGGGTCGATGGGTTCGGTCGAATAACGGATGTCGTATTCCGTCGCCTTTCCGAGCCATCCGTCGTTTCCGGGTGCCACCCACTGCAGTCCGAGCGACCGGACGCCGGGTGATTTTACAACCAGTTCTGTCACACCCGCGGGCGGAATTGTATCTACGGTGTTAACGGGTGGCGGCTGGTTATCTTCAACCGGTGCGACCGGCGTGTTTTCCTCGCTACACCCCAACCAGAACAGAATTAAAACGGGGACAATCAACAAAAATCTGGCTGAGTGTCTTTTTGGAAAATTTTTCATGGTGATCCCTGCCTCTATCAAGAATTTGAAAACGGGGGTCTCGATATATTTCTGTGTACGGGTCAGGCGGGCCTGAGGTTCCAAAAAACGTTGTAAAATAACAACATACGTAGTTATATGTACATCCATATTTATGTATTAATAATGATGTACACATTCAAATGTTGCGTAAATTCACATGAATGTTTACTAAACCGTTAAAATTAAAAACGATCAGGGGTTGGTGGGCTGGACTTTGTATGGGTTATCGCTTTTTCTGGTTCTTTTTGCGCCACTTGTAGGGTAGTTCAAACGCGGGTTTGGGGGCTTCGTGTGATGCGTCCAGAATCTGCTGGGCCAGATCGGGGAAGCCGTTGTGACCAAAGTAGCTGACGTTTTCATAGGCGAGGCCCATCACGATCAGATCGACTCCCAGCAGCCGACCATCCACCAGTACGTGCGCCAGCCTGCGTCCGTAGGTGTCTCTACCGTCGGGTACCCACTCCAGCAATGTCGCCCGTGTCATAAGGGCCTGAGTCGATTCGGCAGCTGCGGGACCGAATGGCTGGTCTTCGTAAATACCTACCGACGGGCTTTTTGTTTCAGGTGTGTCGATGCCAAGAATACGGATCGGTTGACCATCCAGCAGAAATGTGTCTCCGTCATCGAATTGAACCCTATCGATGTCGAGAATCTGGGCATACGGGTGCGTCGGCCGGTAGCCGGAACGGGTTTTTTCGCGGCAACCGGTAGAATAAAAAGCAAGAAACAATATTGTCGATAACAGCGTACACAGTAATGACCTGAGCGTAATTTTCCGAAACAACTGTAATCTCCTTTCGAATTGCACACTACCAAACGGCTTCTTTGAAGTCGAGAGCCGAGTTCAACAGGCAGAGTGTTGCGCGATTCCGGGTACCGTCGTATACTGTGACGCCGATGAAAACCACCCCCACACACGTTATTGCCTGCGCCCTGTTTCTGGTTATTTTTGTTGTCCCTTCCGCGATTGCCCAGCCTTCGAACCAGGACCTCGAAAAACTGTCGCACAAGGACCTCAATCAACAGCTGAGCGAGTTGAATCCGGACGTGTTTTACGGTGGTTTAATGATAGCCGGCGGACAGCAGCGTACAGGCACCTTCGCCGTAATCGACGGAACGCTGGATATACAGGATGGGGGCACTCTGGAAGGCGACGTCTGGGTTATCGGTGGCCGGCTGATCATGACGGGTAACGCCCGGATCACTGGTTTGGTCGTGCTGGTGGACAGCGAGGCGTTTTTGTCCAGGACGGCCGTGATTGAGGGGGGAAGCCGGTCCTACAGGTGCGAGTGCCGATTCAAAGCCGAACAGTGGGAAGAATCGGGAAAACTGGAATTCGAAAAGTACGAGGACCCGATGGTCATCCGGATCCGCCCCTTGATTCGTGTCGGTAAGCCGACGCGTGTCCAGTACAACATTCTGCGCCTGGGGATTCAACGCAACAATCCGCGCCGGCCGGATCCGTACGTGACGGGCTTTGCCGCCGTTGATTTGTCGCTGTGGTCCAGCACCCATGGGCACTTCGGCTTTGAGACCGGTTTGAAGGTACCGCTTCGGGGGCACTCCGCCGGACTGATCCTGGGTGTCTACAAAAAAGTGTTT
>CAYUDF010000605.1:0-2787 GCA_964443465.1 uncultured bacterium | reverse complement strand
CATGGGACCGAACGGTTCGGGCAAGAGCACGTTGTCGCAGGTGCTCGCCGGACGCGATATGTACGACATCACCGGAGGCGAAATTCTTTTTAATAACAAGAACATCATGGATCTGGAGCCCGAGGAGAGGGCGGCCGAGGGCATCTTTATGGCGTTTCAATACCCCGTCGAGATCCCCGGGATTCGTAACAACTATTTTCTGAAAACGGCGCTTAACTCCATTCGCAAATACCGCGGGGAACCCGAACTGGACGCGATGGACTTCCTCAGCATTCTCAAGGAACGGATGGCCGAACTGAAGATCGACGAGACCTTTGCCCACAGGGCTGTAAACCAGGGGTTTTCCGGCGGAGAAAAGAAACGAAACGAAATCCTCCAGATGGCGCTGCTCAATCCCAAACTGGCCATTCTGGACGAAACCGATTCCGGGCTGGATATCGACGCGCTGAAGGTCGTTGCCGACGGCGTCAACACGCTGCGCGGTCCCGACCGCGCGATCGTTGTGATCACCCACTACCAGCGCCTGCTCAACTACATTGTCCCCGATGTCGTGCACGTTCTCATGGGCGGTCAGATCATCAAAACGGGCGGCAAGGAACTGGCCCTGGAGCTGGAAGCGGAAGGGTACGCGGATGTGAAGAATGGAAACAGCGCGGGAGCCACGGGGGAACATCATGTCGGTTGAACTGTACATTAATACGTGGCACGAAATGGAAGACCAACTCGCCGGTATCGGCCCCGCATGGGTTCAGAAACTGCGGATGGCCGGGCTGGAAATGTTCCAGGCCAAGGGATTTCCGTCGCTGCGCGACGAGTCGTGGCGCCACACGCGTGTCCGGCCCATCGCCGGCGCAACGTTTGTGCTGGCCAACGCCGCAAAACCGGACGAGCTGACCGAGGAACGTATCGTCGAGCAGACGTTTGACGACTCGGAATGTCGAAGGCTGGTATTCACCGACGGTTTTTATACACCGGAACTGTCGCGGGTCGGAGACCTGCAGGAAGGGATACTGCTGGGCAGCCTCGCGGCGGCGCTTAACGAACACCCCGACGTGCTCGAACCGTACCTGGGCAAGATCGCCAATATCGAGCGGCACACTTTTGCGGCGCTGAATACGGCGTATATCCGCGACGGCGCGCTGGTGTTTTTGCAGCGCAACATAGACGTCGACACACCCGTTCATATTGTTTATGCGTCAACCGGCAACGGAGAAGCGATTGTTTCGTATCCGCGCACACTGGTGGTCGCCGGCGACAACAGCCGCGTGACCGTTGTGGAAAGTTACATCGGCACACGGAAAGAAGACGGGACCTATTTCACCAACTCCGTGTCCGAATTTTTCTGCGGCGACAACGCGGAAATCCGCCACCGGAAACTGCAGCACGAGAGCGGCCACGCCTATCACGTGGCGGCGCAGCAGGCCAGAGTCGACCACAACGGCCGGTTCAACACGGTGAACATATCGATCGGCGGCGGGCTGGTCCGCAACGACGTAGACTCGCTGCTCGACGGCGAAGGTATCGATTGCCGGGTCGACGGGTTGTACCTGGCGACACGCCGCCAGCACGTGGACAACAACACGCTGATCCGTCATGCCAAGCCCAACTGTCACAGCTTCGAAAAATACCGGGGTATCCTCGACGGCAAGTCCAGGGGCGTGTTCAACGGAAAGATATACGTAGATCCGGACGCACAGAAAACGGATGCCAAGCAATCGAACAACTGCATGCTGCTTTCAGAGGACGCGAGAATCAATTCGAACCCGCAACTGGAGATATACGCCGATGACGTCAAGTGCACGCACGGCGCCACCGTGGGGCAGCTGGACGAGGAAGCGGTGTTTTACCTGCGTTCGCGCGGCATCCCCGACGAACAGGCGCGGCACATGCTCATTTATGCGTTTGCGGCGGAGTTGTTCGAACTGATCAAGTTCGACCAGATCCGGGACAGGCTGGAAAACGGTCTTTACGACTGGCTTGCCAGCACACCCAGCATATAGCACTCAATTACGGTTCTTTAAAGAGGAGTGGAGATGGGCGAGCACCCAAACTCGACTACAAGCAGTACAACAAACGATCCGGCTGGGGCCTTCGACATCAACACGGTCAGGGCCGACTTCCCGATCCTCCAGCAGGAAATCTACGACAAACCGCTGGTGTATCTCGACAACGCAGCGACGACACAGAAGCCCCAGGCGGTGATCGACGCGCTCACGAAATATTACACGTTGGACAACTCCAATATACACAGGGGTGTTCACGCACTCAGTATGCGCGCCACCGACGCGTACGAATCGGTTCGCGAAACGGTGCGGGCCTTTCTGGGGGCTTTGGATACCTGCGAAATTGTGTTTGTGCGGGGCGCGACTGAGGGGATCAACCTGGTGGCCGCCACGTACGGCGCGGCCAACGTCGGCGAAGGCGACGAAGTCATCATCACCAACCTGGAGCACCACTCCAACATCGTCCCGTGGCAGCACCTCTGCCAGGAAAAGGGCGCGACACTTCGTGTGGTGCCGATGAACGAGTCTGGCGAACTCGAGATGGACGAATACCGGAAATTGCTTTCACCAAAGACAAAGATTGCAGCGCTTTCCTATGTATCCAACGCGCTCGGCACCGTTAGTCCGGTTAAAGAGATGATCAAACTCGCCCACGAAAAGGACATTCCGGTCCTGCTCGACGGTGCGCAAGCGGTTCCCCACCTGCCGGTGGACGTACTCGACCTCGGTTGCGAGTTTTTTGTGTTTTCGGCGCACAAAGTATACGGCCCGACGGGTATCGGGG
>CAYUDF010000604.1:0-2788 GCA_964443465.1 uncultured bacterium | reverse complement strand
GGAGTCTATCCGGGCGAAAGCACGAAATACCGCGTTCGGTTATCCACGGTAAATGAGGACTGCTCCGATGTCGGGGATAGCAGGACAGGCTGGATCGAGATCAATAACACTTCCCTGCCGCTATCCTCCGGCGATACTGCCCGGATTCTGAACGGGATCAAAGCCGGGCAGGTTTATCTGGCGATCGAATGCCAGTTGAACCGGGGCGGCGGTTGGAGCAAATCAGTAACCGCGTACTATTCACCCCGAAGCAACCGAATCGTTGCCATCGACAGGTAAAGACGTATTTCCAGTATTATTTAACAGAAGATCGGATCACAGCTGAACCGGTCCCCACGACGTAGTAGTCCGTACTCGATGCCGCCCAGACGTCCGTCAGGTGCTCCGTAGTTCCTGATTCCTGGAGTCTCCATGCAATACCGTTGTAATGCATGATAGTGCCGTTCGGACCAACCGCCACGACATTGTTCTTTGAAGTCCCCCACACCTTGCTGAGATTGGCTGTTGTGTTGCTGGCCATACCGGTCCAGGAAGTGCCGTCATAATGGAGTATGGTACCCCCGTTACCCACGGCATAAATTGAGTTCTCCGAATCCCCCCATACACCGTTTAACGACTGGGCGGTGCCGCTGTTCTGCGCGGTAAAACCGGTGCCGTTGTATCGGAGAATTGTCCCGTTTCCGCCGACGATGTACACGTTGTTCGCGTTTGTCCCCCACACGTCGCTGAACCCGTTTCCATTGCCCGTGGTCAGACCCGACCAGGAGCTGCCGTTAAAAAAACGGACCACACCAAACGAACCCACCGCAAAAACGGCGTTTGCCGACGCCCCCCATATCCCCCACAGGTGTGAGGTCGTACCGCTCGCCCGCGAAGACCACCGGTTGTCCCTCCATATGTAGGTGATTCCAGACGACCCGACAGCTATCGCCTCCCCGGCGGGTCCGATCCAGACGTCCAGAAAATCCTCAAGCGTTCCCGCACCGGTAGTTGTCGACCAGGCCGAGCCATTGTAATGATGTAACTGGTCGCCTTCCGCCACCGAATAAACGGTGCTTGCCGTTCCCCCGGACACGGCCCGGTGATAATTACCATAGGGGGTGATCGTCCATTCCAGGTCCGGCGCGATGCCCGTCGGTCCAGCAGCCGGCTGAACCGGATCCTTCCCCGAACAACCCGACAAAAATAAAGACGCTATAATTGGCATAATCAACAGGGCACGAATACTCATTACGATCCAGCCTCCAAATAGATTTCAGAAATGGTGATACAGTTCGATTATATCCACGAATATACAATCATTATTAGGATATACTAATTCTTAAATCATTGCAACACTGCGGCTTTGCGGACATTGCTGTCTTTTTCTGAAGCGTCAGCCTGCTGACGGAATCCGCTGCATCCTGTAATCGAATATGTTTCGGGGGGTTATATGGAGATCTATCCCGGCTGTCCTGGCCGCGTTCAGACGATTATTTTTTCGTTTGCGCTTTCCGGGTTGAGCGCCCGGTCGGCCCAGAAAACCGCTTCGCTGTACGATATCTGAATCTGTGGACCGGATATTTTGATATCGTTTGCCAGTTCCGACAATCTCCGCCAGCTGGCGAGTTCGATGGCCCGCACCATGCTCAACACGTGCGAAACCTGGTTGTCCAGGCCAAGCATGGCATCCCTAGTCTGCCGGGGTAACGTCAGTTCTTCGACAATTTCCTTGAGGGGTCGTCCTGTCAAGCCGTCCAGAACCGACAACAGACCGGCGAGAAACAGATCCGATTCCAGATCGGCCCAGCCTAGTTCCCGTCCTATCGACTCGCAGAAATGTGCCCTGACAAGACCGGTGACGGCCAGCTCGGCCGGCTTGTTTTCCCCGAGACTGGTGAGTGCAACAGCGCTCGCCCATTTTTTTATACGTCGCTCGCCGAGCAACGCCAGCGCGTGTTTTATCGACGTCACTTCCAGCCTGAGACCAATAGCGGCGGAGTTAAGAAAACGAAGAAGTTTGACCGACAGGGATACCTCGCGTTTTATGGTTTTGACCAGTTCATCGTAGTCCAGAGACGGCTGGTTGACTTCCTGGAGAAACCGAAGGTAGTTGAGTTTGAATTTCGGTACCTCTTCGCGTGTTACAATTTCCGGTTTACAGAAAAAGAACCCCTGGAAATAGTGGTACCCCATTTCCAGCGCTTCGAGATATATCTCCCGCGACTCCACTTTTTCTGCGACCAGTTCGACGTCGTAACGGGATAATCGTCCGACAAGATCGCGGCATTCGTCCAGGGTACTGTTGAGGAAATCAACTTTTACAATGTCCGCAAGGGACAACAGTCCATCATAACTTTTGTCGTACACAAAATCGTCCAGCGCGAGACGGTAACCCGATTCTTTCAGTTTTTCACAGGCGGCCAGCACTTCCCTGTCGGGTTTGATGTCCTCCGTCAGCTCAAAAACAACGCCGCTCGACGGGTAAGCGGAATATAACTCCCGAATCAATATATCGCGGGTGATGTTGATGTAAGCCTGGTTCGATCCGATCAACGCGTTAAAACCAAATTCCATGAGGCTATCGTGAATGACACGCCCGGTAGCCTCGTCGCGGTCGTCGTGTGAAAAAACATTTTCCCATCCCGACCTGAAGAGCAGTTCGTAACCGATTGTTTTGAGTTCTTTCTGAAATATGGGTTGCCTTGCTACAAAAACGCTCAACGTCCGCAGCTCCTTCTATATCAATCGGATTGACGATCTGAATTGTCTCAACGCGCCGGCTGGGCGTGCCGTTAATTTGTTATCG
>CAYUDF010000603.1:0-2794 GCA_964443465.1 uncultured bacterium | reverse complement strand
GCATTCCAAAAATCAGCGACGTGCCTTCATCCTGCGCGATCGTTCTGCCGCCGGCTTCCTTGATCGCCTTGATCCCCTGGGCTCCGTCGCGCCCCATGCCCGTCAGGATTACGCCGAGCGCACCCGGTCCATAAATCCGCGACATCGATGACAGCATCAGGTCACCGGATGGCCGGAAACAGTCGATCGGCGGGGAATCGTTCAACGCGATCCTGCCACCGTCCTGGATCACCGTGTGGCGCCCGGCGGGGCAGATGTATACGACACCCGGAAGAACCAGGTCGCCTTCCGCCGCCCGCCTGATATTGAGCGAACACTTGTCGGCCAGCCAGCTGGTGAGCTCGCTGTCGAATCCTTCTGATATGTGCTGAACCACTACAACACCCGCCGGCAGGTCGGACGGCAACGCCGAAAGGATTCTCCTCAGCGCGTTTGGTCCCCCGGTCGAACAGACGATACCGACGGCGCGGTGGCCGTCATTCAGCGATGACGAACCGACGAGATCCCGCGCTATCCGTGGTTTTCTTTTGCCGCGTATGTGGGTAATGACCGTTGCCCGCGAAAGCATTTTTACTTCGGCGACAAACCGCTGGTTCAACTCGTCGAGGTCCCGCGGTTTTGGAAACACCGCCACAGCTCCAAGCTCAAGTGCCTTGTAGGCGTACGATTTCCCGCGTCCCCACATCGACGACGTCAACACAACAATCGGCACGGGATTAAACGCCATGATGTGTTCGATTGCCTCGAAACCGTCCATCCCTGGCATTTCGATATCCATCGTGACCAGGTCGGGGCGTAACAACCGCACCTTGTCGATCGCATCCCGGCCGTCGTTCGCCGTGCCCACCACGCGGATATTCGGATCCGTCGTCAGCATGTTGTAAACCACGTCGCACACCGTCGGCGAATCGTCTACCACGAGAACCCTGATTTCGTTTTTACCAGCGTCGTCACTCATCTATTCGGCCACTCCTACACAACCAGCCTTTTAATCGTATCGACCAGTTTCGACTGATCGAAATCGCCTTTTCTTATGTACGCGTCCGCGCCGACCTCCATGCCGCGCTTCCGCTCCTCATCCCGAAACAGGGATGTCACGATAATCACCGGTATATCCTTGAGCGCCGGGTCGCGTTTCACTCGTTCCGTCATTTCGAAACCGTTCATGCGGGGCATCTCGATGTCGGTAACGATCAAATCGAGCTGTTGACTCGCGATCTTGTTTAGAGCCTCAACGCCGTCGGCCGCCGAATCTACGTTGTAGCCGGCCGATCGGATGATGTTTTTCATCAATTCCCGTGTCGTCAACGAATCTTCGACCACGAGGACATTTCGCCGCACATCGCGGCCCTCCACCGAAGGCACATTTTCTATCCCGCCGCGGGCCGATCCGGCAGATTCGCCGGCTTCGATAATTTCGTGCACGTGGAGTATGGGGACGATTTCCCCCTTTTCCAGAATGGTCACGCCGGCTACAAACCTGAGATCGTTCAGCGGAGGTTCCAGCCTTTTAACGACGATGTCCTGTTCCTCAACCAGTTCGTCTATGATAAACGCGAGGCGCCGGTTGCCCTGAACCACCACCAGGACTTCCAGAAAATCTTTGTCCCGGGAGGAAGCTTCCGGCTCGCTGTCCGTACTGTCGCAGGTCGGCAGTGAAAGCGTCTCGTCCAGTCGAACCAGGGGTATGGTTGCCCCAATGATATTTGCAGCCAGTTTTCCGTCGGTCGAACGCACGTCTCCGGCTCCCACCCTCGCACCCAGCTGCACCGAATGCGCCGGTATGGCAAACAGCTGTCCGCCGACCTTCACCAGCACGGAAGGTGTTACGGCGAGCGTAAGTGGCAGGACCAGTGTGAACGTGGTACCACCGTTGACTTTCGAATCGACCATCACCTGGCCGTGGAGGTTATCCTCGACGTATTTTCTGACCACGTCCGTCCCGACTCCCCTGCCCGAAACATCGGTAACAGTAGTTTTTGTCGTAAATCCGGGTGTAAAAATCAGGGACAAGGCGTCTTCATCCGTCATCCTGCCCGCCGATTCTTCGTTTATTATCCCCTGGCGAATCGCCGTTGATTTGATCCGGCCGGTGTCAATTCCCCGGCCGTCGTCGCCCAGCGTTATAAAAACCCGGTCGCCCTCCTGTCTTGCTGACAGACGAAGGGTTCCCTTTTCCGGTTTGTCAAATCGCACTCGGTTCTGTCGGGACTCAATTCCATGATCGACGGCATTTCGAAGAAGGTGCATGAGCGGATCCTTGATACCCTCCAGCATGGACCTGTCCAGTTCCGTCTCGCCGCCCTCAATTTCCAATTCGACTGATTTACCGTATTCTTCCGCCAGGTCCCGGACAATTCGGGGGAACAGTTCAAACACCGTGGATATCGGGCGCATGCGCAGCGCCGTCACGTCGCCGTCGAGTTGATCGATAATCGTTTCGAACCGGCACATGGTATCGTGTTGCTCGCCGTAGGCGTTCAACACTAGTTCGGCCAGGTCTTTGTTGGACTCCTTGTACCTGCTCAACGCCTCGGCCAGTTCTTCGGAGACGGAATCGTCGCCGATCAATTTGGATTTCACCAGCAGATCGCTGGTTTCACCGATCACGCGGTTCTGATGACGCACAACCTCTGACAGGTGCCGCAGAACGTCTACGCCGCCCGCCAGCTTGGCGCGACTGATTACGATTTCGCCGACGGTGTTGGCCAGGCAGTCCAGTTTGTCGGTCGCTACGTGGATCATTTCTTCAGCGCGCCGATTGGTTGTCTGGTTGAGTGACGCGGCCGGAACT
>CAYUDF010000602.1:0-2805 GCA_964443465.1 uncultured bacterium | reverse complement strand
CTCGTGGTCGCCACAACCCGGCCGGAAACGATGCTGGGTGACACCTGTATTGCCGTCAGCCCCGAGGACGAAGGCAAAAAGGACATGGTCGGCAAGACGGCTGTTCTGCCGATCGTTGGCCGCAAGTTGCCGATTGTCGCCGACGAAGTGGTCGACAGCGAATTCGGATCGGGATTTGTAAAGGTTACTCCGGCGCACGATCCAAACGATTTCGAAATCGGCCAGCGCCACGGTATGCCGTCGGTTATCGTGATCGACAGGCAGGGGTGTATGACCGCGGAGGCCGGCGCCCAGTTTGAGGGGCTCGACAGGTTCAAATGCCGGAAGGCTGTCGTCGAAATACTGGAAAAAGACGGATCACTTGTGAAGATTGAACCCTACCGGCACTCGGTGGGTCATCACGACCGCTGCGGCACCGTTGTCGAGCCGTTGTTGTCGCGGGAGTGGTTCGTGAAGATGGAGCCGCTGGCAAAACCGGCGATCGAAGTGGTCGAGCAGGGCGAGATCACGTTTTACCCCGAACGCTGGCGCAATGTGTACATGAGCTGGATGACAAACATCCGTGACTGGTGTATCTCGAGGCAATTGTGGTGGGGACACCGGATTCCGGTGTGGTATTGCCCCGACGGGCACCTCACCGTCTCACGTACCGATCCGGAGACCTGTGGCACGTGTGGCAGCGGCGACATCAGCCAGGACGAAAACGTACTGGATACGTGGTTTTCTTCGTGGTTGTGGACGTTTTCCCCGCTGGGGTGGCCCGACAAGGATCGGGACCTGAAGCTGTTTCACCCGACGGGCGCGCTGGTCACCGGTTACGAGATCATTTTCTTCTGGGTGGCCAGGATGGTCATGGCGGCACTTGAATTTGTGGGGGAGATTCCGTTTCGCCACGTGTTTCTCACCGGCATCGTCAGGGACGGCAAGGGCCGGAAAATGAGCAAGTCACTGGGTAATTCACCCGACCCGCTCGACATTATCGATAAATTTGGAACAGATGCGTTTCGGTTTACGCTTTCCATGTTGTCCCCGCCGGGGAAAGACGTGCTGTTCGACGAGGACAAAGTCGAAATCGGCCGCAATTTCGTCAACAAAATGTGGCAGGCGTCGCGGATGACGATGGCCGCCCTCGAGAGTAACAGCGGTGTGGATCTTTTTGAGGAAAGGCCGGCGGGGGAGGACAATCCCGGTAGCAGCCACCCGTTTGCCTCGGCGTGGGCTGACGCCCACGGCTCTTCATTGGTCTTTGAACCCGATCTGACGTGGGAAGACCGGTGGATATTGAGCGCGCTGAGCCGTTGCGCGGTTGATGTTGATGCCAGTCTGGATTCCTGGCGGCTCAACGAAGCCACGATCCGGATGTACGAGTTTATATGGCACGAGTTCTGTGACTGGTACCTGGAACTTGCAAAAATCCGGCTGTACGGAGACGGCGACAAACGAACGGTGCTTTGTCTGCTATTATACGTTCTGGGCGAATCGTTAAAGCTGATTCATCCTTTGATGCCTTATGTGACGGAGGAGATCTGGGACATTCTGCCGATGACCCGGGGATTGTTGCTTGAAAACGATTATCCGGTCGAGAATCCGGCGCTGACAGACGCGACCGCGGACGGTCTGATGGAAGTGTTTCAGGCTATTGTGACAAACACGAGAAATATTCGTGCGCAGTACCACGTTGAACCCGGGGCCCGGATACCGCTTCGCATCAAGACACCCGCGGACGAGACCGGTCTTATTGAAGAAATGGTGGAGGGGATCCGACAGCTGGTCAAGGCCGACCAGGTCGAGATCGGACCGGACGTGTTAAAAGAAAAGGGCAGTGCTTCCACGCCCATCGGCCGTTACGAAGTTGTGGTTCCGCTGGCCGGGGTCGTCGATCTGGACGCGGAAACCAGGCGTCTCGAAACCGAACGAGCCAAAATAGAACAGGAACTGGAACGGGTTGGTAAAAAACTGGGTAACGAAAAATTCACTACCCGCGCCAAACCCGAAGTTGTACAGAAGGAACGCGACAAAAAGGAAAAGCTGGAATCCGAACTGGAAAAGCTCCTTGAGTCGCTGTCCATCATCAGAACCGATTAGGGGGCAAGATGACCGCCAGCCCTACCGGCGATACGATCGGGGAAATCCTCAAGCGTACGCGCGAAGCAAAGAATCTTTCGATCGAGACCGTCAACAAGGAGACAAAGATTTCCGTGGCCGTGATACGCGGCCTCGAACAGGACGATATGGAGTCCTTCGCGAGCGAAACCTACCTGAAAGGGTTTCTGAAGAACTACGCCATATACCTCGGCCTGGACGGAAACCAGCTGTGGAGTATGCTCAGCCGCCAGCACGGAAAGGTTCCCGATGTGTCGGGTACGTTCTGGGATATCGAGGAAGCGGTTCGCGAGGAGAAACTGAAATCTTCGCGGATTGTTCAGCGAATTCTGGTTCCGCTGCTGGTGATTGTTATTATTGTGCTTGGATTCCTGTACATCAAAGAGCGGGCCAACAAAAGCTCCGGTTCGGTCGGCGATGTGGGAAGTCTCGTCCAGACAACGGCCCGTATTGTCTGACGTGAATAACTTCAAGCTCGTATCCAGTTACAAACCGACCGGAGATCAACCCCAGGCGATCAAGGAACTGCTACGGGGGCTCAACCAGAGCAAGCGTGACCAGGTCCTTCTGGGTGTTACCGGTTCGGGAAAGACGTTTACTATCGCAAACGTCGTGGCCGAGATCAATCTGCCCACGCTTGTCATTTCTCACAACAAAACACTGGCCGCGCAGTTATACGGAGAATTTTCCGGCTTTTTTCCG
>CAYUDF010000601.1:0-2805 GCA_964443465.1 uncultured bacterium | reverse complement strand
AGCCCGGCGACGGCGGCTTCGTGGCCGAGTGTTCCCAGTATCTGGCAGATCATCGGAAACATGCCGGCCGTTTCGGCGTGGGTCAGCGCTCTGCTGTAGTACACCTGCTGCCGGGTTTTATCGGTCTCCGCGAGCAGGTTTCCAATCTCGTGGGTGCAGATGGCTACACCGGGCAGGTATCCCGCGTCCTCGTAACCGGCGAGCAGCTGCTCCAGCTCGTCGATCCGTTGCCGGGTTGTAATCGTGGTATCCAGCAGCACGGCGGCCCGTTTCTGGCGCAACCCGGCGAGAAACACGGCGTCGCCGGCTTTTGCCCCGCTCCAGAACTGGAGCTCTTTCACGTAACGATTCGAGTTGAATTCGTTCTGGTAAACGTTGGCGACTCGTTCCAGTACCGGCAGCAGCACTTCTGCTCTTTCTTCGAATAACGATTCCGAATCGGCGTGGAGGGAAGAGACAATCAGTGCCCCCGATCGGCGGACGGGATAGAGACCGGCGGTTCGGGCGTAACGGGCAAGCGTGCTGTCGTCGCTGGACACCAGGTGGTGTGCAATCGCGCGATTGATGTCCGGCACCGCGTTAATCAATTTGTCCTCGGGATTACCCGAACATCCGGCGGTCACGCACAAACCGGTGGACACAACAAAACAAAACCAACGCAGATATTTCACAGAAGACGAGACCATCTGTGAAGTATAACATGCTCGCGGAATTGCCGCAAACTCAAGGAGTTAAGCTTTGACGGGGGCGGTTGTCGTGTGATATATTGTGTGTGTAATCGAATCCGCGGAGTACGGAATGTCCCCAATAGCAGGAAAAAAAACTCCCCCCACACCGCAATGGCAGCACCGCGTCGCACAGGACATGGAACTGGTCCTGGCCGTGCTGTCGGGATCGGTGGAGTCCTGGCACGCCCTCGTTGATCGCTATACCGGTCTGGTTATGTCTGTGCTGCGCCAGCAGCTGTTCGTCGAGGACATCGACGAAATTCGGAACGTTTATGTCAACGTTCTTGAAGACTTGTACAACAACAAACTGAAGGAATACGGCGGCCGCGCTTCTCTGGCTACATGGCTGGTGCTGGTGACCCGGGGTAAGGCGACCGATTACCTGCGCAAGAAACGCGGTCGACGCCAGCTGCCCCGTGGATACGATACACTGTCGGATTTTGACCGCCGTGTGTTTCAACTGTATTTCGTGGAGGGGCTGGGGTTCGAGTCTGTATTGTGCGCGCTGGAATGGCAGACCGATAAAACACGGGTGAAAGATATCGTAGCATCCGTCGAACAAATATTAGACAAAATCGATGGCCGGTATCTCAAACGGCTCAACAACGAAAACGCCGCCCGCCGCCACGGTGTGGGTGCTGGAAACCTGCCCGAACACATATACCAGGCAGAGTCGGTCATCCGAGACGCGGGGGATAAAAGCGTACGGACACCGGATGAAGTGCTGGCGGACGGCGAGCACGCGCGGATGCTGGAACGGCTGGCCGCGCTCAAACAGTCGCTGTCGGAGGAAGACCGGGAGCTGCTGGAGCTGCGTTACGAGCGCGGTATGACCGCCCGCGCGATATCGGACAATCTGGACATGGGGGGACAGAGAAAGGTGTATTCGGCGCTGGATAGGGCCCTCAGGCGCCTCCGGGTGTTGTTTTTATCGGAAAAAACGGAGATCGACCCGCCGGCGGACGATTCTTCAAAAAAAACTCCGGAATAATTATGGTAAAAATTGTTCTGCATCCGTCTATAACTACAACCAGCGAATCGAGTCCTGTAATAAACAGGTTAAACACCGCCGGTGAGGATTCCGGCCCAATATGAGTCAATCTGAAGACAATAATTATCATCCTTCCTACGAGGAAATCGTGTCGTTTATCGAAGGGGCGATGGGCGAGATTGACGACGCCCGGATCAGGGTTCACCTGGACTGTTGCGACGACTGCCTGGAGACCTACCGATATGCGGTCCGTTTTGCCGGAATGACCGAGGGTCTCAGCCCGGGCGATACCCCGGGGAAAGAGGCGGTTCGAGCCGCCAAAGCGGTGGCAGAACGACAATACAAGCGCAAACATTTCGACCGTCGCGGCAAGCGGAGTTGGCTGGCTGGTCTGTCTCCTGCGGGGCGGACCCTGGTGGCGACGGCCATTATCGCGGTGTTTGTTGCCGCCGTGGTCTGGCTGCGACCCATGCCCGGTGGCGGGTTTGATCCGTATTCCGACTCAATGGTGCCGGTGACGGATGCGCTGATCGCGGCTTCCGAGCGCAACCCGCTGGTACTGCCCGGCGTGGAATCTGAGATCAGTTCGGCGCCGGCGACGGTTCGTTCGGGATTGGCGCCGGTTACGCCTTCGCTGGACGTCACATTGTCCACACTGGCGACCGCGTACAACAAGGGAAAGGTTTCGGCGGACGAAGCGCAGTGGTTGATCGGTGGATATCTCGCCACGGGTCAGCTCGAAAACGCGAGGGGTTACCTGGAGGACGCCGTCACGCGATTTCCCGGGGATCCGGATATCCGGGTGCTGGAGGGAATGCTGGCGTGGAGCGGGAACGACGTCGACCGTGCGATCGACCGGTTTGAATCGGTGCTCCGGGAAGACAACAACCACCTGACAGCCACGTTTAATCTCGCGACGGTAAAAATGGAATCGGGTGACGCGGAAGCGGCGCGTTTACTGTTCGAGCGGGTTATACAACTGGCGCCCGACTCTCCGCTGGCCGTCCGCGCACAAACCAACCTTTCAAAACTTTCTCACTGAGTGACCGGCGCGGGGGTTTTTATCGATCCCTGTTTTTTCAAACC
>CAYUDF010000600.1:0-2808 GCA_964443465.1 uncultured bacterium | reverse complement strand
CCAGTGTCTACCACATCTGTACGCCGCCACGTAATGCGAGGAGTCGCGTATTTAACGGTATCATTCGTCCAGTCCGTATAGCTTATATGGGGATTCCCGAACTGGTCGACGACGATTGATGTATAGCTGCCAACGCCGTCTGTGGCGTCAACCGTAGTTTTTGTCCAAGAATTGTTTTTACGGACCGCGTATTTAAGATCACCGTTGGTACCGTCGTTATAACTGATATGAGGATTGCCAAACTGGTCCAGCGCCAGGCATGCCCACCTCCCCACGTTTCCGGGGTCGTTATCGACTGTATAAAATTTCCAGTAACCTTCAATACGATTCGCGTATTTCAGATTGGAATTTGTTTGATCGTAATACGCGATATGCGGATTGCCATAGGCGTCACATTTGATCGACGTGTATTCTCCGACGGCACCAGCGGAATCCACTATTTCAGTCACCCAGTTGTCTCCAACCCGCACTGCGTATTTCAGGTCGTAGTTGGTCAAATCAAAATAGGCAACATGGGGTATTCGCGATCCATCCGTTGCGGAGGATGAGTAGCGACCAACGCGCGGACTGTCGTCAACAATTTCACCCCACCAGTAAGTTTCATTCGAATTCTTGATGGTGAATGTCCCGGGAGAGATCGACTCCGCGAATGGGTCGTCTCTAGTGATCTTGACTCGTGCCGCGTCTGTGGTCAACCCGGGCGCGGATACTGTTGTCGCACCTCCCGACACTCCCGACGCCAGTGCTTGATAAGTGAATCCGCCGTCCAGCGAGAGCAGCACGTCAACGACACCCGCTCCCTTCCACATAACTGTTGTCTGATATCCTTCCTTCCAATGTTCCCCACCAATCGGCGACGTTATTTGAATACCGGAATCGGCCACTTTCACGTCTCGCGCCCCTTTGGTCCCATAGGCAATGACGGGATTGGCGTTGATGTCGAGACAAACCGACGCCGAATAAATACTCCCGTCAATATACTGTGGTGAAAGCCAATAGTTGCCGGATTTCGTTATGTACGCGAGAGTGGAATTGTCCACATACGCGATGTGCGGTGCTCCGTCCGGATCCACAATAATAGATTTGCCGTAACCGTTGGCCTGGGTATCTTCGGCAATCCCGTACTGACCCGATTGCTTCACATACATCAGGTCAACACCTTTCCGGTAACAGATGTGCGCAACATTGTTCCGGTCCAAAGTCATCGACACGGTGCCTGCCAAACCCCAACCGACTTCAACACTTGGAATGTCCCAGGTGTTATATCCCGTCGGAAAAGCATAACGAAGCGTATCTGGTTTCGATATCGGTACCGGTAATCCTCTCTGTACAAATACGAAATACGCATTGTTGTTTTCGTCCATAGCTAGCGAGACGTCCGACATGAAATAGAGCGCGTTACCGACCGTTACAAAGGACCAGGTTGAAGTCAGCTTCCGCGCCAGACGCAAGTTTCCGTTCGCGGTCGTGTAGCCAATGTATGGTCGGTCATACTCTTCAAGAGCAATAGAAATGCTAGTAAATCCTGATTCTGCCACATCTGGAATCGTCTCTATTGCCCATCCGTTTTCGTCCATGTATGCGTATTTGACAGCGTCGCTGGTCACATCCAAATAGGCGATGTGGGGCCACCCGTCGCTATCAACGGCGATCGAGCAAAATGACCCGACATCCCCTGTGTCGTCAACCGTTTCACGCGACCACTCGCCGTTGATCCTTCTGGCATATTCCAGCCGGGTGTATGTATCATTGCTGTATGCGACGTGGAAATTTTGATTTTCATCGATTGCAAGCGAACTGTGAATTCCAACGTCATAGCTCGAAAAGACTGTTTCCACAAAAAACGGAACTTCTGCAGAAACGGGCATTACCATAACTGCTATCACTGCCACAATGCACACAACTGAAATGAGTACTGCTTCGATTCGGTGATACATTTCAGACCTCCATCGGGATTGTTGAGTCACGAACATGTCTCCCTTTGCTCCCCTCCCGTGTTACTTCAGAAGCACCATTTTCCGCGTTTCTGTCCGGTCACCGGCCACCAGCCGATAAAAGTACACACCGGTTGCCACCGACTGGCCGTTGTGGTCACGGCCGTTCCACTGACGCTGGTAGGTCCCCATCGGCAAACGTCCATCTACCAGGGTGCGGACCAGCTTGCCCGCCACGTCGTAGATCGACAGCATCACCGCGCTCTCGCGGTCAACGGTGAACCCGATCGTCGTGGCCGGGTTAAACGGGTTGGGATAGTTCTGACCCAGACCAAAGACGTATTGCGCCGGCTGGTCGGCGCCGGTTCCGCCTGTGCCATAACCTTTGCACTCGATTCCACCTTCCACGGCCACACCGCCATATAGGGAGTTGGTTACGTCGTACGCGCCTGCCATCGTTGGATTCGACGGATCACTCACATCTACGATTTCAAAGTTGTTTGTTCCCAGGTATGCGTAGTCGCCCACAATCTCGAGGTCCCTGATGTCCGCGGACATCCACGGATACCTCGGTACCGGTTCATACCGTCCGTCTTCCCACGGCGTGGCCGGATTCGCGACGTTGATCGCAACCAGTCCCGAATCGCCTCCCGTGTACGCATACTGGTCCCGAAGCGCCACACACTCAATCGTGCCGGTCACGTCATAACTGCTCACCAGTATCGGGCTGGCCGGACTGGAGACATCAACAATGTCCAGGTTCTCGTCGCATGCCACGTAGGCCAGGCCCCCGCGTACTCGCACATCCAGGATCCGTCCTGATGTGATGTAATCGCCCGCCACCACCGGGTTGGCCGGATCGCTCACGTTCACC
>CAYUDF010000599.1:0-2808 GCA_964443465.1 uncultured bacterium | reverse complement strand
TTCTCAAAGCGGTGCGTTTGCCGTCGCGCAGGGTAGCAAACTGGCGTCGGTCGGCATGCGCTACACGCTGTCCATCGGCAACCAGATGGACCTTACCGTCGGCGATTACCTGGACTACCTCGCCGACGACCTTGAAACGGATCTATTCGCCGTATACGTTGAGGGTTTTAAACAGCTCGACGGTGTCAAATTTCTCAAAGCGGCCGGCAGGATCGTCAAGTCGGGCAGGACTGTCATTTTGTACAGCGGTGGGCGCAGCGAGGCGGGGGCCCACGCCGCCGCCAGTCACACTGCTTCGGTGGCCGGAAATTATGCGATAACTCGCGAACTTTCACTCGGATGTGGTGTTGTGGTGGCGGACACGGTCGCCGACTTTGAGGATCTGGTGATGTTGCACGACTGCTTACGCGGCCGGCGCGTCCGGGGTCTGCGCCTCGGTGCGTTATCCAACGCGGGATTCGAATGTGTTACTCTTGCCGACAATCTGCGCGGATTCAGATTTGAACCGTTTACCACGGCAACGGAAGCCGCACTATCCGGAGTGTTTAAATCGGCCGGCATCGACACTATTGTTGACGTCCACAATCCACTTGACCTGACTCCCATGTCGGGTGACGATACGTACGAAAAGGCCATCCGGGCCGTCATGTGTGACGACAATGTAGACGTCGGCATTATTGGATGTGTGCCCCATACCGCCCGTCTGAACACGCTCCCGCAGGCGGATACTCACAACGAGGACCTGATGGTCGAAGACAGTGTTGTTCAGCGGATGATCCGGTTGTACACTGAATTGACCAAACCGTGGGTCGCCGTTGTCGATGGCGGACCGGCGTATTTTTCGATGAGAAGGGCGTTAATAGACAACGGCGTGCCGACGTTTAAAACGGCTGACCGAGCCTTGCGTATTTTTTCCATTTATTGTGAATCACGCCTTCGGCATTCAGACACTTTAACCGCATGACAACCAGGAGGCGCCCTGATGGCGGCTGACCCGACGGACCGGGTAAAAACAGTAAACAATTTTTGTGCAAGCGCGTTGGTTTTTTCCGCTGCTATGACGGGGCTCCTCGAATCCAAAATCAACGAAACCCTCGGGAACAAATACACGCTTTCCCAGCTCCGGCTGCTCGCCATGGTCGACAAGACCGACGTACAATACGTCACCGAAGTGGCAGATTTTCTCAACGTCAGCAATGCCGCGGCAAGCAAGGCCGTCGAACGTCTCGTCCAACGGGGCGTGATCGAACGTCAGGAATCAAAACGCGACCGGCGGGCGATTCAACTTCTGATGACCGAAGAAGGCCATCGCGTGATCAAATCTTTTGAAAATGTCCAGCACCAGGTTTTTAGTGAGCTGTTCGGACAGATTTCAACGGAAAACCTGCATGACGCCGGGCTGTTCATGGACCGAATGACGGTTGATCTCGTGAATATCATGGGGGCTGCCGATGGCGCCTGCCTGCGATGCGGTATTTACTTCCGCGACAAATGTCTGCTAAGAGACGCCAATAACCGTAAATGCAGGTATCACTCGAATAAAAATGTTTGACCGGAGGATTCATCCTGATGGTGGATATCGAAGCACTTAAAGATTTTGAGATTTTCAAGGATCTTGACCGGAGAGAACTGGAGCACGTCGCCACCTACGGGAGGGCGCAGGTAGTTGAAGCCGGCACGACAGTTTTCGAGGAAAACGCGCTGGCGTCTCACCTGTACATGGTCCTCGATGGAACTGTTGAGATTGGAATTGGCGGCGGTAGTGATTCTAAAATAGTCATCGACACCGTCGAAAATGGCGAGGTGTTCGGATGGTCAGCCGTCGCCGAACCACCCCTGTTCACCGCCGGAGCGTGGGCAACACGCGAAACCAGTCTGATCGTATTCGACGGCGCAAACCTGGTTCACCTGTTCGAGATCAACAACCGAATCGGCTACCGGATCCTGAAAAGAATATCGGTTGTTATTTCGAGAAGGCTCAAAGCGCGTGAATCTGAATTGATCAAGGCGCTGGACCGCCGATAATACCCTCCGTGGCAGCCGGCAATATCGCTGGCCTAACAACTTGTTAACACTTATATTAGAAAATATCCGATGTTTTCGTTTCGGGTCCTTCCGATGAAAAATCTTATTTTCATATCCGCCTTGTTGCTGCTCACGACCGTAACGGGTTCCCTGCAGGCCCGTGAAACACTTGTGGTTATACCGAATCCATCGGCGAATACCGCTCGAACTCTGGTTCAAAAAGGACTGGTGGTTGTCCGCCAAACAGACCAGTATTTGATCGCCATAGCCGGAGACCAGGCTGTTCAAAACCTCGAATCGGCCGGAATCCACTATTCCCCCGCCGGAGATATCCGGCCGGAAACCGCGTATTTTACTGTGTATCCGGCCCCGGTTTCCTCCGTCCCGGCGCTACCTCCCGGCGTTTCGGTCGTATTTCGTTTCAAAGACGGCGCGATTGTATCGGGGCCTCCTGATGCGGCGGACACACTTCCACTTCTGGGTTACGACATCACCCGGATTTTCCTCCGTCCTGTCCGGCTCCGATCCATGTCCGGCCAGGTCTCCAAAGTCCGTGTCGGAGGAGTACAGACCGACGCTCTGATCGATCAGATGGCCGCAGCAGTATCTACCGTTTCCATAGATGGTTATGTTGCCCACTTACAGAATTTTATTACCCGTTGGGCGCTCCACGACAGCTGTGACGCGGCGGCCAACTGGGTCAAGACCCGGTTCACGTCTTTCGGGGTGGACAGCGTGTATTTCCACCACTTCAACGACCGTTATGCCGACAACGTGATCGCC
>CAYUDF010000598.1:0-2810 GCA_964443465.1 uncultured bacterium | reverse complement strand
GCTGTTCCGGTAGGACTCCATCGCCGCCTGCAGATCCCCGGTTTTCAAAAGGATATCACCCCGAATTTTGTGAAGGTCGGGATAGTCGTGGTGTAACTCGATCGCGTCTGATATCAGACGATCGGCCGCCTTGAAATCTCCCTCGTTGTAATATACAAGGGCCAGTTTTTTTCTGGCCTCAATGTAGTCGGCGTTCAGATCGAGCGATTCCGTGAGAAACCGTTTGGCTTCATCGAACCGGTTCATTTCCAGGCAGGCGGCGCCGAGCATGCACAGGGTATCCGCGTGTCGCGGGGCATCTTCGACCAGGCGGGTGAACCGTTTTTCGGCGTCCTGCCAGTCTCCTCGCTGCATCGCGTGCAGCCCTGCATCTCGCTCGGCAGGAAACAACGCCGGCTGGAGCCGGAGCGCCGTTTTCAGCTCTTCTGTAGCTCCCTCTTCGTCCCCTGTTCCATAAAGCGCCAGACCGAGAAGATAGTGCGCCTTGGCGTAGTTTTCCGAGATCGTCAGGGCTTTTTCGAAAGATTCGCGCGCCCCGGGAAAATCACCCAGCGACAGCAACAGGACTCCGTACTGACAATGGATATCGGCGTAACCAGGGTTGAGACTTCTCGCCTTTTCCAGGTATGTCTGGCTCAAAAGGTAGTCTGATTTGTAAAACAGGACGATCCCGAGGAAATAAAGGGCCTCAACATACTCCGGATTCAGTTCGACGGCTTTTTCGAATTCCGCCAATGCGTGGTCCAGCTGTTCGTTCTCCAACAGGGCGACCCCGAGTTTGCAGCGCAAGTCGGGATATTCGGGTTTAAATTTGACCGCTTCGCCGAAGTATTCAATCGCCCCCTTGAATTTCCCCTGGTTGAATGCCACTGTGCCTTCTTTAACACAGTTCTCAAACCCCGTGTTTTCGACGACGATTTCACGCAGTTCCTGCAGAATGGGCAGGTCAAATGATTTGGCTTCCAGTTTATCGACCAGTACGCGGCTGAGAGGATTGGGAGTCTTCCGGGCCAGGTTGAGGGCTTTTGCGAATTCATCGTTGGCGCGCTCAAAAAATCCGGCGTCGTGAAGCGCCAACCCCAGGTAACAGGTAGCTTCGGCGTATTCTTCGTTGAGTTCGGTGGCGTGTTCCAGACGCCGGATGGCTTCGTCGAGGTTACCCTTCTGGTGCTGGACAACACCGAGATAATAATAGAGGTCGGGATAGTGGGGATTTTCTTCGAGCGCAGATTCAAAGTGTGTCATCGCCCGGTCCAACTCGCCCCGGTAGAACAAAGCGACGCCGATTTTTGCGTGTGCTTCGGCCGCGTAGAACGCCCCAAGCTTGGCGATCGGACTCCCCTTGCTCTTCGAATCGGAGATAACCCGTTCCAGGATCTCTACGGCGGCATCGTACTCGCCGTCGTTGAACAGCTTGATCCCTTTCTGGTACTCGTCTTCTTTACCGCCTCTGAACAGCCTCGTCCAGAAAGACACAAATCCTCCTGTCAGTCGATCTGTTTCCGGACAAACGTCGGCACACGAAATTTGTCACTGTTGAACGAACGGATTGAACCGTTGTCCATAATGATTGTTTCCTCGTTTTCGTCCTGCTGTTCCGGCAATGCCACCTCATCCACGGTTTCTGCCGGTGAACTCGGCGGAAGTTCGATGACTGTCTGGTCACGTTCAAGTAGTTCGGCCAGGTTGATCTGTGAGTCCGAGCTCTCGCTACCTTCAATGCGCGAGGTGCCGCGCTGCGGTACCGAGCTCTCGCTACCTTCAATGCGCGAGGCCGTGTTCCGTTGCACGGGATTCATATCGCTTTCCACGTGGGAAACACCCCATGTCGGATCATCTGCCCGCGGATAGGACCGGTCCTCCTGCTGGACTTCAGCGGTTTCGCGCTGAACTTCCGGCTGTTGTCGAGGTTCTTCCGAGGGCAGTTCGACAAACGGCGACTCCACGACGGTGGCCATGTCCGGCGTCTGGTACGCAACCTCCTGCAGGGGTTCCGGTGCCACCGGGGTCACCGGCGCCGGATTTTTCCATGATTCGTCAACTTTGGGCGGTTCGGCCACTCGCGCTGCGGCAGCTTCCCGGATCGTCTGCGATGACTGGGCCGTCTGTGCCGTCTGCGACGACTTCGCCCGGCTCGTCCTGTCGAACCCGGTTGCAATTACCGTAATGCGGACTTCGTCCTCGGGCAACGCGTCGTTGATCACCGTACCCAGAAATACGTGTGCGTCGTTGCCAGCTTCGCTGTTTATCACGGACGCCGCTTTGCTGATCTGCTTGATTCCAAGCTGCTTGGAACCCGTCACGTTCACCAGGATACCGCTGGCGCCGCTGATCGATACATCACCCAGCAGCGGGCTCGAAATCGCCATGCGTGCGGCTGATTCCGCGGCATCAGCTCCCGACGCGACACCCGTCCCCATCAGGGCGTTCCCTCCATCTTTCATCACACTTTTCACGTCGGCGAAGTCCAGGTTTACAACTCCAGTTTCCGTGATCAAATCCGAAATCCCCCGGGTTGCGTTACAAAGCACCTTGTCGGCCTCGGCAAAAGCCTCGAGCATCGTCGTATCGTCATCCGCTGTTTCGAGCAGCTTGTCGTTGGGAATCATGATCAGCGTATCTACCGCGTCACGCAATTCTTCGATTCCCGTATCGGCCTGGCGTGTGCGGGGAGAACCCTCAAAGCTGAACGGTTTGGTGACAATACCGACGGTAAGCGCACCGCACTCGCGGGCTGTCTGGGCGACCACGGGCGACGCGCCCGTTCCCGTCCCGCCACCCATCCCGGCGGCCAGAAACACCATATCGGC
>CAYUDF010000597.1:0-2811 GCA_964443465.1 uncultured bacterium | reverse complement strand
GAAGGCGGCGGGGGCGGTGGCATATCTTCGAAACTGTCAAATGTGGTAGGAGCGATATCATCGTCGGTGTCCTCGTCGCCTTCGGCGGCTTCAACGGGCACCTGGGGAAGGGCAACCTCTTTGGGTGGAGGTGGAATCTCGATATTCGCCGGAAGCTCAACGACTTCGAAGGTCTCTTCCGTCAGCTTGTAGGGCTTGAAAGTGAACTCCGGCGAGAATACGAACGCCCCGATATGAATCACTACGGCCCAGATTAAAGACGCGCGCAGGTAGCGGCTGTATTTCGCCTTGAACTGCGTATTGGCCGTTATGTTATGGGCAGTTTTTATGGCATCGAGTGTCTCTGTCGTCATTCTACCCTACCTCCGCCTGCTCGGTTGTGTCGTGCTTTCCGGATCACTGGTGAACGAAACTCTCACGGCGTTGGCCTTTTTGAGCTCCTCCATCACATCGGAAACCACGATATACGGACAGCGGTCGTCTGCGTTGAACGCGATGATAAGGCTGGGTTTCTCCTGCATCATCGTTACGATGATCGCTTCGATATTTCCGACCGTTACCAGCTTGTCGTTGATAGAGATGACGCCGTCCCGGTTAACCCAGATACGGGAGATCATTTCCCTTTGCTGCTTCTGGGAAGTCTCCACCCGCGGTAGCGTTACCGGGAGCCCGTCCTCCATCTTGAAGATGGTTGTTGTCATGAAAAAGATCAGCAGGAGAAAGGCGATGTCCGCCATTGAGGACGTCGGCACTTTACTCTGTACACTTTGTTGTTTTTCAAAATTCATGGCTCTACTTCTAGCCTCCCGCGGCCATCGTTCTCAAAGAAATCGTTCTCGCCCTGGCCAACCTCAACTCGTCCAGAATGTCAACCATCAACCCATACTCCGCGTCGGGATGCGTTTCTATGACGATGATGGTTTTTTCGTTCTGGGCAAGTCTCCGCTCCACAGCGGGTCGGATGTTCACCATACTGGTCGGATCGTCATCTATCGTGATCGATCCGTTGGCAAACGCCTTGACGGTCATGATATTTTTTCTTTTAACCTTGACGTTGTCCGATTCCTGTCCCGGTAACATCATCGGGATACCCCGCTCCAGCGCGAAGATCGTTGTTACGAGGAAAAAGATCAGGAGCAGAAACGCGATATCGGACATCGCCGAGGCCGAAAACTCGGTGGAGGGCCTTGATTTTGCGCCTATTTTTTTCATACCTCAAGCACCGTTAAATCGAACCGTTATCGATTTACGCGGCTCCTCTCTGGTGTTCCATCTCGAGCAGTTCGTCCACCAGTTCAGCGCTGGCTTCTTCCATCTCAATGATGAAGCGGTCGATCTGCGCAACAAAGAAACTGTGCGCGATCGTAACCGGAACCGCGATGATAAGACCCGTCGCCGTTGTGATAAGCGCCTCCTGAATACCCCTTGCCACAAGCTTCGCACTTACCTGTTCGGCGGCGGCGATAGCGGCAAAAGCGCTGATCATACCGGATACAGTTCCGAGGAACCCGAGCAGAGGGGCGACGTTGGCGATGGTCGCCAGCGCAACGAGTCCGCGTTCGAGAAATGACATCTCGATGGTTCCCGATGTCTCGATGGCTTTTTCAACGGCCAAAGGTCCGCGAGCGGCCCTCAACAAACCGGAGTGCAGAATCGCCGCGATAGGGCCGCGGGTATGCTGGCAGACTTCGAGCGCCGCCTGGGGTCCCTCCTCGCGAAGAGCACGTACCATTCTCATCATGAGCGCTTTGACGTTAACGCGTGCTCGGGACAGCGTCCACGCCCTCTCGATGATAAATACGAGTGCGATCAACGAGCAGGTCAGCAGAAAGTGCATGAAAAACCCGCCCTTGATGTAGTTTTGTCCGACACCGCTGCGCTTCACTCGGTTGATAATCCCGCTCTGTTCTTTTTTAATCAGTGCCTGGATTCCGGCGGCGACTTCCGCGGAGTCATTGGGTGCATTTATAAATTCGATCGCCGGCGCCATGGTCGACGGCGCGGTTTCGATGTTCTGCTCTTCACCCTGAGCAGTTTGTTCGTCCTGGGCGCCCGCCAGTCCGGCAAACGCGACCACAAGAACAATAGCGCCTACCAGCACTAAGTGCCTTTTCTCTCTGAGCAACTCAAGCATCGCCAGAAACTCCTTTATTGAGAATGATTCTGAGCTTTGTGGGGAAGTTGAATATGGTCCGTAATTACGGATCTTTCAGCTTGAAGATATACTATACAACAAGCGCGACTATACAAGACACCACTCCCGGTGTCAAATGTAAAATAATGATTTAGCGCAAATTCCGCATGGTGGGGACGGACTTGCCAAAACCCGCCGAAGCCCGGGATTCGGGGCCTGGGCCGGGGCTAATTATCGCTGATTTTGGTGCTCGTTTCCAGCCTGTATATACCGTACCCTTCTCTGTCAATAAACAGATATCTCATGCCGATATCGGGGTCAATCAGCCGGTCCCGCGACAGAATCGGTTCACCGGAATTGTTGTAGACCCACAACTCAAACGGATACGCCGTATTGCCGCCCTCACCGATCCGGCCCAGATTGCGCGGGTCGATATCGTTGGTTTTGGTAACGGTTGAATACGGTTTGACCCCGTGGGTGCTGTAGTTTACGGGATGATATTTGTCCTCTACGGCGGCAAGCGCCTCCGATATTGTTTCGCGATTAACGGGGATCACGTCCTGGGCAAATTCGTCGGGAGGCCCCCATCTCATGTAGATCTGGCCCCTGTCCGAGAATATCGCCGTCCGCTGACTGTCGTAGAAGTTGTCGTTGACGTAGGCCAGGCGGACCAGGAA
>CAYUDF010000596.1:0-2812 GCA_964443465.1 uncultured bacterium | reverse complement strand
GGCCAGTTCGGCGGCCGCTTTTTTGCCACCCCACACCCAACCGACAAACAACGACATAAACAACGCGCCAAAGGCCAGCGAGAAATCACCCCACAGAAAACTCATGTGACTCAGAAAATCCGGATCACCGGTCAACCGTGCGGGTAACCACCCGAAATTGGTCAGATAGTCCGTAGCCCCCTGCGACAACGCCGAAGGGACACCCACCAGGAAGGTCAGCAGGGCCGCCCCCCACACCACCTTGTTTCGCTGCGATTTGTGCTCGTCAACCATGTAGGTCACCTGGACTTCGAGCAGCGAGATTGTCGACGTGAGCGCTGCAACCGACAGCAGTATGAAAAACAGCGTGCCCACGATCAGCCCACCGGGCATCTGCAGAAACAGTTCAGGCAGCACAACAAACACCAAAGTCGGGCCGGCGTCCGGTTCCTGCCCCATGGAGAATAAAGCCGGAAAAATAATCAGGCCGGCGAAGATCGCAATGATTGTGTCAAAGCATGCGATGATCGTGCCGGAGGTAATAAGGTTTTCTTTTTTGGAAACGTAGCTGCCGTACGTGACCATCAGCCCCATACCCAGGCTCATCGAGAAAAACGCCTGTCCCAGTGCCGCCAGCGCGACCCTTCCGTTGATCTTGGAAAAGTCCGGTTGCAAATAAAACGAGAGGCCCTTCGAAGCGCCTTCCAGCGTGTTCGCGTATATAATGAGGCCGAGCAACAGCACAAACAACACCGGCATCAGGATCTTGGACCACTTCTCTATGCCGCCCCGAATACCGCCGTATACAATCAGTGCGGTTAAAAGCATGAACAAGGCGAACAGACCGAGTACCATCCCTGGATTTGCGATAAATTCGCCGAATCCGGCCGTTTTGCCCGCCGCCATTTTGACGACGTACCCGATCGTCCAGCCGGCGATCACACCGTAGAACGAAAGTATGCCGACGCCGGTCAAAACACCCAGCGCGCCGACCGCTCTCCAGGGAGAGCCGGGCCGGATATCGTTTATCGCGCCGACAGGATTTTTGTGGGAAGAGCGGCCCAGCGACAGCTCGGCAAACATGTAGGGGAGTCCAATAAGAAAAACAAACAGGATGTACAACAGGACAAACGCGCCGCCACCGTTCTGGCCGGCCACGTATGGAAATCGCCAGATGTTTCCGAGGCCGATTGCCGAACCTGCGGCGGCAAGGATAAAACCGGTCCTTGAACTCCATTGACCTCGGTCGCTGCCGATGGACGTCATACGAGCTCCTTTGCGGGAATATACGGCAATTGATTATACCGCTGATCGTCGGTTCCAGATGGAAGATAACGGGCTGAGATTACATGACTCCAACCGTCTTCGCAACCCCAATACACTTCTCGAAGGATTGATACCAAACGAGTCTTACCCCTGCGACCGGGTCCCCGCTGGAACTCTCATTTCGTCAGGGTGGCCACTGTCTCGACATGCGCCGTCTGGGGAAACAAATCAAACGCGCGCAGGGTTTCCAGTCGGAAGCGTGGATTCAGACGGTGGAGGTCGCGGGCAAGGGTTGAGGGGTTGCAGCTGACGTAGACAATACGATCCACATCGCTCGATGTCAGCGTCCTGATCACCGCGGAAGCAAGTCCGCCTCGCGGTGGATTGAGCACAACGGTATCGGCGGGCAGGATCCGTTTCAGGAACCGTTCCACATCACCAGCCGTGAACTGCGCTTGTAATTCCGTTTGCACAGCGAGACTTTTAGCTGTCCGTATTGCGTGGCGGTCACGTTCAATGCCGGTGACGAACGCGCCGCTTCGCGACAGCTCGAGTGATCTCAATCCAAAACCACAGTAGGCATCAACTATCGTTTTGCCGCTCGTTTCTCCGCATTGTTCATGCACGTATGCGTCGATGCGTCCGGCGACTTCCCGATTTACCTGGACGAACGCCGTACCGGCAAGCGGTATCACGTACGGCCCGATACGTTCGTCGAGAGTTGGTGCACCGGCGTGGCTAATAATTTTCCCGCGCCGGTCCAGTAACCACACAGATACCAGATCCCCGGTGATATCCAGCAGCCGGTCCAGACGGCCCGGTCCACGGCCACCCTCGATGGCAAGACCAACGGCACCATCGGCGTTTACCCGGAATGTCAACCGGTGCCCGTGTCCGGCGGGTAGAGCCGCGACGGTTCGGTCCCAGGCCGATCGCAACGCGGCCCACACCGTGTTGATCGGTTTCTCGGCCAACGGGCAGCGGTCGATGTCGACGATGCGGGAGGGGTCGTCAACGTGGTGGTATCCCGCAACAAAAGCCGTGCCTGGACGGTCCGTAGCCAGCGTGATCCGGTTCCGGTATTCGAATCCGAGGGCCGATCCCTCTACTTCCGGTATTTCCACGTCGATCTTTCCGATACGACGAAACGCCTCGGTAATGATCGCGGTCTTGATCGGTAGCTGCGCGGTCTGGTAATCGAGGTGCTGCAGATGGCATCCGCCGCAAGATAAATAGTAGGGACAGCTCGGGTCCCGGCGCTCGGGACTGCTTTCGATTACCCGGCGCACGCGGGCACGGCGCCATTGTCGGCGGACGTCTGTATAAGTCACATCAACCCGTTCACCGGGCGCTGTTCGGGGAACGAATACGACGCTCCCGTCGGGGTGACGAGCGAGGCCGTCTCCACCCGCCACAACCGATTCAATAGACAAAACACCTTCGGCTTCGCCGTGTTCCGGGCGAGGGAGAGCAGTTTTGGGCCGATTTGTTTTGGTGTTGTTTTTGCGCATGTCTTGTCTTATCGCAGCAACAGCATTTTGTATGTTTCGGTGAAACCGGCCGTTTC
>CAYUDF010000595.1:0-2813 GCA_964443465.1 uncultured bacterium | reverse complement strand
CGAAAACCCGGGGCTCCTACCTGAAGTGCCCGGAGTGCAAAGAAGAAATGGCCGAAGCGTAATTCTTCTCCTATTATCCTAAATACGATCTCGCCGCACTTGTTGGCTTGAGGAGGACGCTTTTGTATTGGGCGCACGGGTACGCGGCGCGAGCCGGGCACGGCTCCCCTGCGGCCCCCTCAGACGTCGCACGACCAGCCATGACGGGTCGCCTCGCCTTGATCGGCTCGCAGATCGACCCTCTTATTGTAGCTCGCCTCCAAACGTCCCTCTCGCCCCGCGTATCCGCACACCTCGCACCTCTTAGTGCTGCCTGTCGCGGGTGGCGCCGATGGGGGCGCCCCGCCGCGCGCAGCCTGCGAGCACGGTGGGGGCTGCGAAGCGTCCCACCGAGCTATAATATGCTCGCGAATGGGATGTCGGCGACAGGACCCGCGACGGGCTAATATTCCTGGGGGCGGCTCGCGCCGCGTAATCGTGCGTCAAGAACCGAAGAACTCACGCGACGGCCATTAAAAAGTAACCGCGCGTTTCGTGACCGGTTTTCAACTAAGATGAGATGATGAAGAAAGAACAAGTGACCATAGTTGGTGGAGGGCTGGCCGGGTGTGAGGCGGCGTGGCAGCTGGCCGACCGGGGCGTGAAGGTAAACCTGTACGAAATGCGTCCCGTCCAGAAAACCGGTGCGCACCAGAGCGACAAGCTCGGCGAGATCGTATGCTCCAACTCGTTTAAGTCAACCCGGCCCGACACAGCCTCCGGCCTGCTCAAGGCCGAGATGGACATCTATGGCAACAAGCTGTTACAGGTGGCCAGGGAAGTATCCGTTCCCGCGGGGCACGCGCTGGCCGTCGATCGCGAGCTGTTTGCCAACACCGTCACCGAGCGGATCCAGTCGCACCCCGATATCACCGTATTTCGCGAGCAAATCGACAACCTCGATCTGCCCACACCGGCCATCGTGGCCACCGGTCCGCTGACCGGAGACAATCTGTCCGCGGCAATCCAGGAGCACTGCGGAGGGCAGTTGTACTTCTACGACGCCATCGCGCCGTCAGTGGATGGCGACTCCATCGATCCGGAGACCGGTTTCTGGGCCAGTCGGTACGGAAAAGGTGACGACGACTACCTGAACCTGCCTCTCGACCGCGATCAATACCTCAACCTGTTGAAACACATCCGCGAATCTGAGTACGTGGTTTCGCACGAGTTCGAGGAAGAAAAATACTTCGAATCCTGCCTGCCCATCGAAGTGCTGGCAGCGAGGGGGGAAGATACACTGAGGTACGGCCCCATGAAACCCAAGGGGCTGAAAGATCCGCGAACAGGGCGCGAACCGTACGCAGCCATACAGTTACGCCAGGAAAGCCGGGCCGGCAACCTTCTGGGCCTGGTCGGTTTCCAGACCCGTATGACGTGGCCGTGTCAAAAGCAGATGCTTCGTGCCATCCCCGGCCTTGAAAAAGTCGACGTTCTTCGCTACGGAACCATTCACCGGAACATCTATCTGGACATTCCGAATTTGTGCACACCGTACCTGGCCGACAACAAAAAGCCGGGGTTGTACTACGCAGGACAGATCTGCGGCGTCGAAGGTTATGTGGAGTCCATCGCCAGCGCCCAGGTTGTGGCGATGGCCGTATACGCGGCCGGCAGCGGCTTGTACATGCCCGATCTGCCCGAAGCGACGATGATAGAGGCGCTGATGGCTTATGTACACGAACCGTCTAAAAACTTTCAGCCCATGAATGCCAATATGGGTATATTACCTCCGCCTCCAGACGGTGCCATACCGGCTCGTGGTCCACGCAAACTGCGCAGGCAGGCCAGGAACGAGGCCCTGACCACGCGGGCAGTCCGGTCCGCCAGCAACTGGCGCCAGGAAAACCCCGGGTTGTTCTAGATTTTTCTTACGACAAACGGTTATTTTTCAGTATATTTGGCGGGCCGCGTGATTTGCCGGCGTGGCCGGAATATTATGAATATAGATGAAGCAATCGAAAAATTCCGTGTTTATCTTCAGCACGAGAGAGATCTATCCCCGCGCACCGTCGAGGCGTACACCACTGATCTCGCGCAGTTGTCGGCGTACATCCACGGCCGGCTTGGTGAAAATACCGGTCTTGATCAGGTCGACATAGGTGACATACGGGCGTTTTTGAGAGAACAAGTGAAAAAGGGTCTGGTCGGCCGTTCGATGATGCGGAAAATTTCTTCGACCCGGGCGTTTTTCAAGTTCTCGGCCAAGCGCCGCCTGATCGAGGAAGACCCGACCGTGTACCTGGCGCAACAGATCAAGCGGCAGACAATCCCCACGATTGTCAGCGAAGAACGAATCTGTCAGATGATGGAATTGCCCGATACCGAGACGTTCAAGGGCGTGCGAGACAGGGCCGTTCTCGAATTTCTGTACGGCACCGGTGTGAGGCTTGGAGAGATGCTTCCGCTGGTTATACGCGACTTTCTTCCGCTGGGAGAAATCATCCGCGTGATCGGAAAAGGCAACAAGGAGCGTGTGGTACCCTTCGGCGGAGAAGCGAAACGCTGTCTGCTGGACCACTGGAGCGCGAGATTTGCCACCGGCGGCGAGATAAAAGAACAGCAGTTAACGAGGTATCGCGACTTGCCCGCGTTCTCCACCGACGGGAAACGGCGTATCAGCGCGCGGACCGTACAGAGGATCGCCGAAAAATATCTGAAACGGGTGGCGTCAATATCGGCAACGTCTCCGCACACACTGCGACACGCATTCGCAACGCACCTGCTCGATAACGGGGCCGACCTGCGTGCGGTGCAGGAACTGCTCGGTCATG
>CAYUDF010000594.1:0-2815 GCA_964443465.1 uncultured bacterium | reverse complement strand
CAAACTGCTCCCACTCGACGGTGGGCAGCGAAAGACTGACATTATATCGGCCACCCTTGCGCTTGTAGTTGACCACTGTTTCGCCATTTACGCGTCGTATCCCGGCACGCTCGAGATAATTGGAGTGACACAACTCCTCAAGCGCCAGAATACTCTGGCGGCGCAATTCCTCCTGGGAGCCGGAAACCAGCGCCAACTCGACCTCCCGCCGCAGTTCCGGCGGAAGCCGATGCTGGGGGATCAGGTTGAGAAGAAGGTATCTGTAGTTTCTCTCGTAGCTGTGCATTCTTGTACCTTCAACCGATGTTAAGCATACGTATACACGATAATTATATAATATTTACGAGATTCATTTCCAGTAGTTTCGTAAGGGGATCTATACTGCCCAAGCATGGGATTATGCTGCGGACGAACACATTGATTTGCCAACTACCCCGGATGATGATTCGTCCGTCAGTATAAATCCCATGTGATTATGAAACGGCCGCTTCATAATCACATTTGGCTTGCATTTTGCTGTCACTATATTTCATATTCACTACACGCAGTCGTGTTCCCTGTCCACATAAATATGTATATGCACAAGTACTTAACAACTTTTGCGCTGATTCTTGTCCTTGGGTGCTCCTCCGCTCAGGACAATCGTGCCCCAATGACCGACCCGGATTTCCCGGACCGGCCGTTGGACGAAATATATGTGCAGCGCTTCGCCCTGGAGGACTTCCAGAATCGCCTGGAAGCGGCCGTATCCCACCACACCAACAGCAACCGCTTTCTGTTCTATTCGACGCGCGAATCCCTTGTCTCTGATATCAACGCGTACATGAAACAACATCCGGAAGCCGAGGCCGAGGAACGTTTCGCCGTGATGCTGGACAGGCTCAGCGGACTGGATACACTCTATTTTGAGCCCCCGGTGGCGCCTTTCACCACTTTCGAAGACAGCCTGGCCCTTTCTTTTGCCGACTGGCCGGACCTCGACATCAAGCTGGACGACGGGGTGCTGTTCAGCAAGCACAACACGGTATTCCCGGAAATCTCCAACAAACGGATCGATTTCTGGATCAACTATTTCACAGGGCCCGGCAAGGCCAGATTCGAGCGGTCCGTCTATCGTATGCAGTTGTATCGCCCGATTGTTAATGAAATCCTGGACGAAATGGACCTTCCACCGGAACTGGCTTGTGTCGCGCTGATCGAGAGCGGCTATTCGATGAAGGCCGTATCCCGCGCCGCCGCGGTTGGCCCGTGGCAGTTCATACGCGGGACGGGCAAGAACTACGGATTGAGAATCAACTGGTGGTACGACGAACGCCGGAACATCGTCGCTTCGACGTACGCCGCCGGAAACTACCTCACCGACCTGCATGGTATATGGGGCGACTGGTTTCTCGCAATGGCCGCTTACAATTGCGGCGAATATCGCGTGGCCCGTGCAGTCGCTCGCCAGCGAACAGAAAATTTCTGGCATCTGCGACTGCCCAAACAGACCCAGCGCTACGTCCCCAAGTTCCTCGCTGCTCTGTATATATTGAGAGATCCGCAGAAGTACGGGATTTCGATCCCCGATGTCGAACCCGTCGAGTTCGACCAGGTCAAAATCACCGATGCGACCGATTTATCGACCATCGCCAAGTGCGCCGATACGACGCTGAAAGTTATCCGCGACCTCAATCCCGAGTGTCTGCGGTGGACCACACCGCCGAAAACCGAAATCATGATAAAGGTGCCGAAAGGTTCCGGCGAGGTTTGCACCGCCAAGCTGGACGAAATTCCACCCGAAGAACGTGTAACCTGGATGCGGCACAAGGTCAAACGGGGAGAGACACTCAGCGTTATCGCAACAAAATACGGCGCGTCCGTCAGCTCGCTTAAATCGCTCAACGGTATCAGGAACGCCCATCGCATCCGTGAGGGACAACTGCTGATCGTTCCCCTGCAGGGACACCACGCCGAAATAGCCAGCTCTAAACCGGCGTACAAAACAACTCAACGGACCATTAATAAAAAAGCGCTCGAGTCTTATGCGCAGCGCCACGCACCGCCCAGCGGTTACAAGGAAGCCGTGTACACGGTTAAGCAGCACGACACACTCGGACAAATCGCGGAAGACTATCGTACCAGCGCCCGAAGGATTCGCTCGTGGAACGATCTGTCATACCGCCGCTATATATACCCGGGACAGAAACTGAAGATTTACGTTCCGGAGTCGTTCAACGAACCTGCCCGGAAAACCTCGGTTGTACTGGACGAATCACAGTACACCAAAAGCGCCCACGTGGTACGTAAGGGTGAATCGTTTTACTCCATCAGCAAATCGCACAACGTCAAGATGGACGAGTTGTTGACGTGGAACAACAAACACCCCCGGTCAACAATCTACCCGGGCGATGTTCTACAAATCTGGAAGCGGAAATAACTGTTTAGAAATTTGCCAGGACCGAGATTCGATGTGTCGCCTCGAATTCGTCGTGGTGCAGGTACGCGTAATCGAATCCCAGAAAACTGATGACTAAGCCGGCGCCGGCCGTCCAGTTGCCCGAATCCAACCCGCCTCTCACCATCACTTTTTCCTGAAATCTCAGTTCGGCGCCAGCGTGCAGATCGGCGCTGGTACTGCCGACCCAGAACTGTGACGCGGTTTTGTAGTTTTCAAAATAAAAATCTGAATCTACAGCCAGCAACAAGGATCCGTTCATGGCTTCTGATTTTATGGTGTAGGCGGCTCCGAGTTTGACCATGGGCAGGATAAACTCGTTGCGTCCGGAGCTCCAGCTGATGTACGTGCCGGTGATGTCACGCAGTTTGACGCCAA
>CAYUDF010000593.1:0-2818 GCA_964443465.1 uncultured bacterium | reverse complement strand
GGGTGCCGGCTCGGGTGAAAGGCCTTGACCACACCCGTGTAACGTGTTGAAGTGTAGAGGTCTTACGTAGACTCACGCACCAGAAAGATTGGAACAACATGTCTTATAAAAATGTCGTCTGCCTGTACCCCTACTTTCAGGAAGTTCCGATCTACGAATTCTTTCCGCCGCTGGGACTGGAATACATCGCCGCCGCCATCGAAGACCTGGTCGGCAGTGTCACCGTTGTTGACCTGAGATACGAAGAAGACTTCACCGGCATAAAAAACTCCGACGCCGATCTGTATTGCGTCAGTGTCAACTGGCACTACGAATACGATTCCGTGCGCGAAGTGATCCGCTCCCTGCCGCCCGATGTGACCACCGTTGTCGGGGGCAAGTTTGCCACCGTTAACGTCGAAGACCTGTTCGAGCAGTGCCCCAACATCGACGTGGTCGTGCGCGGCGACGGCGAAGAGACCATCCGCGAGTTTGTCGAGAAAGGCTCCCCCGTTGGCGTAAACGGACTGTCGTACCGCGGTGACAACGGCATCGTTCACAACGACACACGCGAACCGTCGGACGTCTCCGACCAGCTGTTCCCCAACCGCAAGAACCGGCGTTACCAGTACAAGATCAGCTACCGCCACATCGGCCTGGGTTACACGTTTGACTCGATGGCCAGTTCGCAGGGCTGCCCGTTCAAGTGCAAGTTCTGTTCGTTCAAGTCCAACCCGCTGGGACAGCAGCGCGGCTGGTCGGCGCGCTCGCCCGAGTCGGTCATCGAAGAGCTCAAACAGATCGACGCCAAGGTGGTGGCGTTTATCGACGACAACTTTTTTGTCGACATTCCCCGCGCGGAAAAAATCTGCGACCTTATTATTGAGAACAAGATCAACAAAATATTCCTCGCCAATGCACGCATCCTGGTCGCGCGCCACCCCGAACTGCTCAAAAAAATGTACAAGGCCGGATTCCGCCTGCTGATGATCGGCCTCGAGTCGGCCCAGGACAAGAGCCTCAAAAGTCTCCAGAAAGGGTTCAAAACCGCCGACGCCCAGAAAGCGTTCGAGGTGTTGCGCAAGTCGAACATCCTCACCAACGGCTACTTCATCGTCGGCCTCATCGGCGAAACCGAGGAAGAGATGCTGGAGATCGCCCCCTACGCCAAGTCTCTCGGCGTCGATCTGATCAGCCCCAACCGCCTGCGCTATGAGAAATATTCCGGCCTCGTCGACATGCTCAAGGAGAACGACGATTACTACGTCGGCGAGCATAACCGCATATATTCCAAGCAGTACGGCCCCAAGGAGATCAACCGCATCACCAAAAAAATCAGCTCCGAGTTCTTCGACGGCGCGCAGATCGCGTCGATCGCACGCAAGGGACTTCGTATCGGTTTTCCCGGCTGGCGGCTGTGGGCCAACGCGGTGGTCAAACTCCCGAAGATCTACACAAAGACCAAAAACCGCAAGAAACGCCCCCGCGCGGCGGCGATTTAAGACTCCGAAATCCCTTTTCAATTATTGCTGTTTATCGCTAATATCCTGTCTATGTCGACCTGTCGGCGACATAGACCATGGCGATTTGTGCCGACAGTCTGAACACTCCCGTGGCCCACGGCCTCCCGGGTGTCACGACTGCAGCACAATCCCCATTTGCGGGCGTTTTCTGCGACTGGTTGTGAATGACGAACTCCTTGGAGGCTTATAAATGAAAACTCAATCGGTATACCTGATCGTAATCGGACTTGTTCTTGCGCTGGCTTTAGGTGCGTGTGGTGGAAAAGATCCGGTCACACCCGGCGGCTCGAGCACATCCACCACTGTGACACTCGACTTCGAGGATCTGACCGTCGGAAACTCCCAGATCGTTGGGACCAATTTCACCACGAACACGGTCGTCGTTAACGTCGAACGGTTCCAGTGGAGTAGTGGAACATGGTCGAGCGCGGGCAATATAACGTTCCAGGATAACCAGTACGCCGGCGGCACCGGAACCGACGTCTGGACCAACAACGCCAACCTGAATATTACGCTGCCATCCGGTGTGACGAGAATCGTATTCAAATGCATCGACTTTGGTGGAAACTGCAACATGACGATCAATTCCACGTTCGAAAACGAGGAAAACCTGATCAACCTGAACGGACAAACGATCGACGGCGTCGACGTAACAGTCGCCGGGGCCACCGGAAGTCCTCAGACGATAACGCTGGAGGGCGCCATCACCGCTTTCAAGGTGGGTGGACAGGAGTTCGCGATTGACGACTTCGCGTACACATACACACCGTAGAAAAACACCCGGGAGTAGACTCAATGAAAAAACGAACACATCTACTGCTTCTCCTGATGGTCTTCACATGGGTCGCGCTACCGATTGTTTCGCACGCCTGCACCAGTATCCTGGCGAGCAAGGGGGCGACCAAAGACGGCTCGGTGATCATCACCTATTCGTGCGACGGCGAGTTTCATCCGAGACTTCGCTTCACACCCGCCGCCGACTACGAACCGGATTCAATCAAGGAGATCCGCCACTGGGACGGCAAACTGATGGGCGAGATCTCGCAGCCCACCCACACCTACGCCCACATCGGCCTGATGAACGAGTACCAGGTGGCCATCGGCGAGACCACGTTCGACGGACGCCTCGAGCTGGAGAACAAGGAAGGCGTACTGCACTACTGGACGTTGATGCAGCTGGCGCTCCAGCGCGCAAAAACGGCGCGTGAAGCCATCGAAGTGATCGGCGAGCTGGTCGACGAGTACGGATACCGCAGCACCGGGGAGTCGATTTCAATCGCCGACAAAAAAGAGGCGTGGCTGATGGAGATCATCGG
>CAYUDF010000592.1:0-2824 GCA_964443465.1 uncultured bacterium | reverse complement strand
CTTGCATGAATCTGTCTGGACGCGGGTTCGATTCCCGCCGCCTCCACCATGTCTCTTTACTGCTTAATCCACTATCATTGCTGGTGTTGCCGGACACCTCCCACAGCCTCCACCATTCCTCACCACCAGGCAGCCTGTGTACGCCGAGCAGGTTCGTTCGCCATCCGGAAGGGCATAACTCTGAGCCAAATGTGATATAATATACATAAAAGGTCTACGATCAATGCCCGTTACGGAGGAGGCCCCAGAATGAGATGTGTGAGACTATTCGCAGTGATTGCACTCGGACTTTCGCTTGCACCCCGGTTTGCGGTTGCAACGGACGTGTCCGCGAACTCGCTGTCTCTTGTCATCCCGTCTGGTGATTTCCATCTTGTACGGGGTGCGCATGGAAACAGAATCGTCATGGAAGGCTTTGGATTCAGGGTGGAACCCGGGAAACCGGCGCTGCCGGAAAAACGGATTCTGATTGGGCTCCCGCCTGGCGCCAGAGTGAGTGGCGTGACGGTGGAGGCGATTGGCGCCTCCCTGCCGCTCGACGTGGGCCTGATCGAGCCGGCGCCCCAGATCGTGCCGTTGAGCGATCGGGAATTGGCGGAGACGTTGAAAACGAAATGGGAGACGGACGTCCGTGCCGCTTACGCGTCGAACAGTGCATTCCCGGGGCAGCTTGCACAAATCAGAGGCTCGGGTTCTCTCCGCAAGTACGCCTACGCCTCTCTGTCAGTATGTCCGTTTCGTTACTTGCCCCTCAGCGGAAAGCTGTCTGTTTACGACGCCGTGCGGATCACGGTCCACTTCGAAAGTCCCGCTGCCGGGAGCGTGCCCGCGTGGCGTGAAACGCTGATGAACGATCAATCGGTCGATCACCGGGCGTCCCGGTTGTTCGTCAACTATGCACAGGTGGAGGAACTCTATCGGGCCGGAGGAGCGGTGGACCGGAGTTCGGCCTCAACCTACGACTATGTGATTGTCACAACGGACGCCCTCTCCAGCGCAGTTGATGCATCAAGTTTCGTCGCGTGGAAGACATCGCAGGGTTACAGCGTCCGGACCGTACTGACCTCCGACGCGGAGATCACGGCGCAACCGGGCATCGACCTGGCCGAACAGATCCGTAACTTCTTGAGGAACTACTACGGATCGTGGGGAATCCAGTACGTGCTCATGGTTGGTGATTACGCGACGGTTCCGATGCGTTACTGCTATCCAAATCCCGACGACCACACCCACAATCCCGGCAACTACGTCAACGCGGGCGGATCGGTACCGACCGATTTCTACTACGCGGATCTTTCATATGCCGACAACGTTTCGTGGGACGCCGACGGCGACGGGTATCATGGCGAGTATCTCGAAGACAGCCCGGATTTCCTGGCAGAAGTGTACGTAGGCCGTATTCCCACCAGCGACCCAACCCGGATCACTTATGCTCTGGACAAGATCACCACCTTCGAGCAGAACTCCGGTGCATGGAAAAACCGCGCCCTTCAGCCGGGATCTATCCTTTTCTTCGAAAATCAAGACTATCTGGGCTACCCCAAGATTGACGGATCTACGCTCCTGGACCTGATCGAGACCGATCTGATGAGCGGCTGGCCGGTGAGCCACTACACCGAACGTGACGGCCTCAGCCCCTCTTCTTTTCCGTGGCCTGCGGTGAGCCTGGCGGCCTTCATCGACGACTGGCGCACGGGGCAATACGGCGTCGTGAACTGGTCCGGACACGGCGCACCCTACGGGGTGGGACGGACCGTGTGGGAATGGGACGACGGAGACGGTGTAATGGAGACGGACGGTTCGGACGGCGTAAGCCAACCGCTTCTCATAGATGCGTGGTGCGATCTGGACGACGATTACCCATCGATAGTTTTTGCTGTCTCCTGTAACGTCGGGTACCCCGAGCCCAACGGCACAGGCAATCTCGGCATCGACCTCTTGACCAAACCCGTCTTCGGTGCGGCCGCGGGGATCGTCAGCTCCAGCCGTCCCGCTTACATCTCGGGCGATTTTGTCGCGAATCCGGGTGGGGCAGAATCAATCTGCTATGAGTTCAACCGCTATGGGATAACGGAAAGCCAAAAACTGGGTGAAGCAATGTACCAAGCCAAGTTCTACTGCTATCAGAACTACGGATGGAGTAATTTTGCCGAGTACGTCAACCAGTACAATTTTAACCTGTACGGCGATCCATCCATGTCGAGGAATCCCGTTCCAACCGCGATAGCAGGCGACCGGTCTTTGGGAATCGCAGCCGTTCGCTTACAGCAGAACGTTCCCAACCCGTTCAACCCGACGACGGCAATCACGTACGAACTGACCGCCAGTGGTCACGTACGTCTCGAGGTATTCGGCGTCAACGGCCAGAGAGTGGCGACACTGGTAAACGGACACCGGCGAGCGGGGAAGTCGGTTTATCATTGGGACGGGCGTGACGACGAAGGGAATCGGGTGGCGAGCGGAGTCTACGTCTATCGATTGCGAGCAGCGGGGAACACCATAACCAGGAAGATGGTCTTATTGAAGTAAAGCGCCGGCCCTTGTTTCCGGCGACGATTTCGTTCATAGTCTCGCTGTATCAAATGGGGAGACAATCTGTTTCGTGTCAGCATGAGTAGGACAGAATCAAGGCCAATATTAATGGACACTTTGAGGTATAATTGTGCCAGAAAAGGAGTGGATCATGTCGAAACGAAACAATCCGGAGAGCGTTGTCCAAGAGATCCGTTACTTTGTATCGCCGAACGAGTGCGGCGGATCTGCCCGCCACGTCCATTGCCATCGTCTCCACTTTTTCTCCAAGACTGGGGGGGATTCCAGGGGA
>CAYUDF010000591.1:0-2829 GCA_964443465.1 uncultured bacterium | reverse complement strand
TCCCCGCCTTCGTTGTCGACCACGCCGAGGTATTTTGACAGGCCTTCCTTGACGCCGTCATCACCCAGGGCCGGGTAGAACACAATGGCACACTCGTAGCTTCTCACGAATACTGACCTCCCTATGGACTTTGACCATCCGCACGGCAGGGAGCCGCCGGATAGTAGAGAGAAATGGTTTGAATTTTAATCGCGGACCCTCCCCTGCCGGGGTGTTCCCGCGAGATATTGGCGATTGTGCTGTAGTCTTGACATTCGGGAAACTCGAGCCTCGAATGTGAATACACTACCAGTACGAATCGCCAAGTTCTACGTCGCCGTAAGGTCGACGTAGAACGCTTAATATAACGTGGTTGTACCGCCGGAGTCAACCCGGTTCTTGGCCTTCTTCGTGGGTGTTGAACCGGCCCATCGCTGCGTCGGCGCCGGCCTCCAGATAAAATTCCACGCAATCGGCGGCCCTGGCCACCATCTGCCCGGCGATTCTGCGGTCACGGGCCCCGAAACCGGTCAGCACAAAATCAGACTGGTCGGCCTGCTCGGGCATCGGCCCCACACCGAGTCGTAAACGCGGAAACCGGGGCGTACCCAGCGATTCGGTGATGGACAGCAGCCCGTTGTGGCCGCCGTCACTTCCCTTCTGCCGCAACCGCAACCGTCCCAGGGGAAGCGCCAGATCGTCACAAACAACCAGCAGATCGGACGGCGCCAGCGAGTTTTCGCGGGATAGCTCGTCTACCGCTTGTCCCGAAAGGTTCATATACGTCTGTGGTTTTACCAGCAGTACGGCCGAGCCGGCGATTTTTATACGACTCGACACGTAACGACCGGACGGCTGGGACCACCGGCCCCGGTGTCGCCGGCTGAGGAGGTCGGCGACCCAGAAGCCCAGGTTATGCCGGGTTTCACTATACTTAACCCCGGGATTACCCAGTCCGATCACAAATAAGCTCGTGTCCATGGGATTGGTAGAACGGAATCATCAAGCCGCCCGAGGATATCCCCGGGCGGCTCGATATAGTACTGGCGACGGGCCGTTAACCGGTAAATCAGGAAGATTTTCCTTTTCCCGAGTCCTCGTCCTTCCCTTCTTCGCCTTCTTCCTTGTCTTTGTCCACCAGTTCCGGTTCGCCTTCGGCAGCCGCTTCTTCATCCACTTCAGGCTCCGCTTCGACCGTCGGCGGCACAACGTGAGCCATCGTCATCTCTTCGTCGTCCTGGAATTCGACGTCGGTGTACTCGGCGGTGATATCCTTGAGCTTGATCGAGTCACCGATCATAAGCTCGGATACGTCGATCGGAATGGATTCCGGGATGGCGGTCGGCAGACACAGGACGCTCAACGTACGGTATCCGTGCTCGAGGATGCCGCCCTGTTCCTTGACGCCCTTCGGTTCACCCGTGAGGGCCACGTTGACATCAACGCGGATTTTCTCGTCCAGGCGGATCCTCTGAAAGTCGATGTGGAGCAGCTTGCCCGTGGCGGGGTGACGCTGCACGTCGCGTACAATCGCGTTTACGGGGCCTTTTATTTTGCCGCCCTGAATGTTGAGATTAATAATCGAGCTGTCAGCACGCGTCAAAACGACGGTCTTGAACACCGATTCGTCTACGGTCAGGCTTACCGCTTCTTCTTTCTGGCCGTACAACACCGCGGGAACCACCCCTTCGGCGCGCAACTGTCGCGCGGCGCCCTTGCCCGCTTCTGTTCTGAATACTGTATCAAGTTTAATGTGTTCCATTCCGTATCACCCTTCTGGATATTTCCATGAATCGATTTAAGGATTTTTATACAAAAAGTGTGCTTACCGATTCGTTGTAATGAATTCTCTTAATTGCTTCTGCGATCAATTCAGATATGTCGAGTATTTCTACTTTCGAGCACTCGTCCATTCGGCAGAATGGAACGGTGTTTGTCACAACTATGTTTTTTATCGGCGACTCCATAATTCGTTTACACGCTTCCCCGGCAAAAATCGGGTGCGTCGCGCACGCCGTAATCGAGTTGGCGCCCTGTTCGGCAATCGCAGCGGCACCGTTACACAACGTGCTGGCGGTCGTCACCATATCGTCGATAATAATAACGTCTTTTCCCTCGACGTCACCGATGACGTTCATGACCTCAGTCTTGTCCACGTCGGAACGCCGCTTGTCCACGATCACCATGTCCAGCTTGAGCCGCTTGGCAAACGCGCGAACCATTTTTGTGCTTCCCACGTCCGGCGCCACCAGCACCATGTTTTCGGTGTTCAGCGATTTAATATATTTAAGAAGGACCGGCGCCGCAAAAAGATTATCCGCCTGGACGTTAAAAAATCCCTGTATCTGCGTGCTGTGGAGATCCAGCGTCAGCACCCGGTTGCAGCCTGCCGCCTCGATCAGTTGTGCCACCAGCTTGGCGGTCAGCGGCACCCTGGGCTGGTCTTTTCGGTCCTGACGCGCATATCCGTAGTACGGCGTGACAACGGTGATCCGCTCGGCAGACGCCCGGAAGCAGGCGTCTATCAGGATGAGTAATTCCATTAGATTTTCCGCGGGGGGTTGGGTCGACTGGACAATAAAGACGTCGACTCCACGGATGTTTTCGTTGATCTTGCAACGAATTTCGTCATCCGCAAACCTCTCCAGCGTTATGTCACACAGTTCCAGGCCCAGATGAGCCGCAACCTTCTCTGAAAGCGGAAGATTTGAATTTCCCGAGATAATTTTTAATCCGTCCATCGATGTAACTCCTAAAAAAAGATAGGCAACCACCTCATCCTGATTGGTGTCTACCTACGCATATTCCCGCTATTGGTTGGGGCGGGAGGATTCGAACCTCCGAATGCAG
>CAYUDF010000590.1:0-2832 GCA_964443465.1 uncultured bacterium | reverse complement strand
GCCAGAACTACCCAAATCCGTTCAACCCGGTCACCACGATCAAGTACCAGGTCAAAACGGATGGCCCGGTGACACTGAAGGTGTACAACGTGGCCGGTCAATTGGTACGGACTCTGGTGAACGAATCCGTCAAGTCGGGCGTAATCCATGAGGTCCAGTGGAAGGGACTCAACGACAAAGGATCCCCGATTGCCAGCGGCGTGTATTTTTACAAGCTGAGCGCCGGCGACTTTACGCAGACGAAAAAGATGGTGTTACTGAAATAGGGGGAATCGTAATGAGACGGTTCTTATTATTGACGATTAGTCTGACGCCGTGCCTATGTTCTGGTGTTGCGGCCCGCACCGCCGAACGGGATACGCGAGAACCCGTCAAGCGTATCGACCCGGCCAGGCCCGACTACAACTTGCCCGAACTGGGTATTTTCCCCAGAGCCGCCGCCCAATACGACACCACATTTCTTGCCTATTACACCTGGGACCAGGGAGGTATGTGTCTGACGGAGGGGTGGGTGTCGCAGGACCGCACGGCCCAGACCCACGACTTCTGGCACGTCGCCGACGGGACCGAACTGGACGGAGGTTCGTTCGGCCGACTGGTACCTCTGGAAGGATCACAGTCGATGTGGTGCGGCGCCGATGGCCCGGTGACCGGGACAACGGACCGGGTCCTGTGCGGTTATGCTGTACTCCCTGGTTACGGCAACAACTGGGATCAGTCTTTCCAGTTGAAGGAATGTTTGACGGGCGCTGGCGGTGTGATTGTGATGGCCGCGGTTAAGTGGGACTCCGAACCCAACTATGACGCCACCACGCTGGAGATCGACAACTGCAACGACAACTGGTTCGCCGTCTACGGAGGACCGGGTACGTGGGACGGTATAGGCGCGGACTCTGTGGCAATCGTGATCCCGGACAGCCTGTACGACGGCACGTTGAGGATCCGTTTTCATTTCGAATCCGATAGTGAATGGTCCGACCAGGACGGCATTTGGGATACCGACGGCGGGTTTATGGTCGACCAGCTGACTGTGGTTGACAGTTCCGGTGTCCGTGTCGCCTACGAGGATTTTGAGGGTGAAACCGCGGGTGTTCACGAAAGCGAAGACTGGGAATCCCGTCCGACACCGGGATACGGAGATTTTGCGGCATTGTACCAGGGACTCTCACTCCTCCAGGAAGATCCATGTAACAGCAGGCTGGGCTGTATGTGGGCTTTTATTTCAGGATCGGTAAACAATTATGCGTGTGGTGGTTGGCCCACGCAGACTGCGGTACCCTACTTAAACAACCGCGATCAGTACATCTACAACCAAATATATTCACCCGACATCGCTGTCGCCGGCACAGGATCGAAGTGGGAACTGCGATTCGATGTTTACCGGGACCTCCATCTGGATAATCTCGTTTTTTACATCTGGGGGATACGATCGGTTGATGCGACCGGATGCTCCGGCCATTGGAAGGATGACGGTTTCGTACGCTACGGCGGCGGCAAGGACTGGTTCCGGGCCACTTTTGATGTCAGCCAGTACGTCGAACCGGATGCGTCTCACATCGCGATATCACTGGGTGTACGTGACATGATGCAATTTTGGTATCCTTGGGAACCCGCCTGCCACAGCCACGCGCCACTGTTTGATAACGTGGAGATCTACCGGATCAATCATACCGGTCCCGTCTGGAGCGGCCGCGACATCGACATGTTCCAGGACAACTTTTCCGAAGACGGAACGATCACTGGACCGGCGCGGGCCGACATGGCGATAGATATTCTGCCGTACAGCAGCGCCGGAATCCTGCCGGGGGATTCGGTGGTGGTCACAGTCTCCGATACCGACGCCGGGCTGGGTTTCCACGTGCCCGGTGATACGTCCAGCGGCGCGGCGGTGTACTTCTTTTGCTCGATCGATGGCCCCAACGCAGGTGCGACCGGCGGGGACCTCGTCACCGATACCCGTTACGACTATGCCGGGAGTGTTTCGGCCGGCGGTCGGATGTGGCACCAGATCCAGATGGACAGCACGTGGAACAGCGGCGGTACGCTGGTCGAGAATCGGTACAACGTCGACCTGAACGACAACCTGTTTGTTCCGGGCGACACGGTGTGGTTTTTCTTTGGCGCCACCAACGCCACAGGGGTATCGACGTACTGGGCACTGCCCGTGCCGACACCGTCGAACGAGACCGGTGATCTCGAACAAGCCGCGTCCAATCCCGACGAATTTACCGTCCTGCCCGGGGGGCCGGCACAAGGTGGCGGACTTCTTTATGTCGACGGCATGAATTTTCGCGGCGCGCAGCCGTTTTTTGATACAGCATTCCAGTCGATGTTTGGACCCGTCCAGATCGACCGGTACGATATCCGCGGTCCGTCGTCGGGTGTAGCGAACCATCCTGGAGCCCGCGTACAGGCGTACACGCAGCTCACGGACAACTACATGCATATTTTCTGGAACGCGGGTGACTTGGAAACGGCGTTTTCAGACGGTTCGGGTACGCCCGACAAGTCGGACGACACCGGCCTGTTGTTCAACTTCCTGGATAACCTGCCGGGTGTCGGTGGCGGCGTCTACCTTAGCGGTGACGACGTAGCGGACAAGTGGCTGAATGGCTTATCCAACCCGTCCGCGATTCAACTGCGGACCAGATACATGACGTTTGGGCTCGCCGCATCCGACCACGTGCCGCAATTCGGTATCAGCCCGCTGGTGGTGGGGGAGCTGGGTTATGGCATGTTCCAGGATGGTTTCGGACCTGATACGCTTATCGTCTACGGGGGCTGCCCGCTGATCAACGACTTCGACGTTATCACCGCCGAAGGTTCAGCTAA
>CAYUDF010000589.1:0-2844 GCA_964443465.1 uncultured bacterium | reverse complement strand
ATGAAATACGCCGTGTTGAGGTCGGCGATCGCCACCATTTTTTTCATGGATTTGGGGTTGAACTCAGAACTGGTCAGTTCGGCCTCGATCAATTCCGACGCGCCGCGGCCCCTGGCGACGGCGTTAACCACCGTCGACGCGCCGCTGACGATATCTCCGCCGGCGAATATTTTCTGGTGAGAAGTTTTTCCGTATTCGTCGGTGACGATCAGGCCCCACTCAAGATCCACCAGGGAAGAGAACACCTCAGCGTCCGGTTGCTCACCGATCGCCACCAGCAGAGAGTCGGCTTCGACGGTGAAAAAAGCGCCTTCCTTCGGAACCGGCCGGCGGCGGCCACTGTCGTCGGGGGCGCCCAGTTCCATTTCCTGGCAGCGGACTTCGGTCAACTTGCCGTCCTTTGCGGTTACTTCAACCGGTGCTGCCAGGAACTTGAAATTTACGCCTTCGTGTATGGCTTCTTCGATTTCGTCGGTGATCGCCGGCATTTCTTCGCGGGTCCGTCGGTAGACAACCGTAACATCGGCGTTGAGCCTCAGCGCCGACCGCGCAACGTCCATGGCGGTATTGCCGCCGCCCACAACCAGTACTTTTTTGCCAACCTCCACCTTGCGACCGGTGTTGATCTGATCCAGAAAATGCAACCCTGGCATCACCCCGGTGGCGTCCTCGTTATCCAGCCCCAGGACGCGGCTTTTCTGCAGCCCGACGCCCACAAAAAACGCGGCGTATTCGGACAATTCTTCCAACTGGACGTCTCTACCGATTACTTTGCCCGTCTTGAACTCGATACCGAGCTGTTCAAGCCGGCTGATTTCGGCGTCGAGAATGTTTTTCGGCAGCCGGTATTCCGGGATGCCGTATCTCAGTACACCGCCAAGTTTATCCCTGGCTTCAAAAACGGTGACGCTGAAACCCTTGAGAGCCAGGTAATACGCGGCGCTGAGTCCCGCCGGACCGCCTCCGATGACGGCAACCTTGTGTTTGTGTTTAACCTCCGGGGGAGAAAGCGATACGTTGTTTTCGATCGCGTAATCGCCCAGAAAACGTTCAATAGCGGGAATAAATATCGAACCGTCGAACGGTGCCCGCGCACATCCGTCCATGCAGGGGTGGTAGCATACCCGTCCACAAATCGACGGGAACGGGTTGTTTTCCCAGATCAGCCGGACCGCTTCTTCGTAGCGTTCCTGGCGAGCCAGTTCAATATAACCCTGGATGTTTTCACCCGCTGGACAGCTGGCGATACAGGGCGACGTCTTGGGATCGTAATAGGGCTTGATGTTTCGCCAACTACCCGTCTTGTTCCACCGCATAGTGTCCGCAGCGGTGGAGATGGACGAAATGGGCATTTCCTTTTCGTCTTTGAATATTTTCTTCTTGTCGCTCAATCTGACTCCTTCGTATCGGTCACGGGGCGCCGTACGGGCATTTAGGCGCCAATGGCAGTGTCAATAGTGGTCTCTTTATAAGCGTCCATCGCCGCTTTCTTGTTTTCTTCCTTTTTCATGGGTACCGATTCGCCAACGGCTTCGATGACGGCCTCGATGCTGACAAGTCCGGTTGCCTTGGCGAGCGCTCCAAGAATCGCGGTATTGACGATGGGTTGGGCGCGGCTTCCCAGACGGTGCCGCCAGGCGATCTCGTTGGCATCAACCACAGCAAGTTTAAATCTGTCGTTGTACGGAAATTCGCTGGCCAGTTTACGCGTGTTGATGACAATCCATCCACCGTCTTTCAGGCCGGCGGTGATGTCAATTGTCTGCGTCAATGCCTCGTCGAGCACAATGAGGTGATCGGGTTTGTAAATTTCACAGCGAAGCTGAATCGGGGATTCGTCGAACCGGGTGAACGCGACAACCGGTGCGCCGCGGCGTTCCACTCCGAAAGCGGGGAAGGCCTGCACAAATCTGCCCTCCTTGAAAAGGGCGTTCGCCAGCACCTTGGATGCGATAACCGCGCCCTGGCCTCCTCTGCCATGCGTTCTGATCTCGATCAAAGTTATTACCCCCTTGATAAAACAATTGTTTGATTATTTTTGCCTGGACCCGATGGGATGGGGGTAGTCGGCATGATCTGGGGATTGTAAGGCGAGCCCGCAAACGGGGCCCGTGAGTTAACATCTCCAGCGGCGGGGGGTTTCACCGATATTGTGGTGAAATCACCGCCTTATGTCGGTTACCATTTGTACTATAACGCCTGAACTGACCTTCCGTCAACGTCAAATGGATACGATCGAAACGTTGTAAGCCCTTATTGGACAATGTGATCTGGATTAAAAACAGATATTGGTTTTTGATCGCCGGACAAAAGAAACGGCGCCCCCACCCGGGAGCGCCGTCTTTTAGTCAAGTCATTCAGGAATTCACTACTTGAGAAGCAGCATTTTCCTCGATTCACGGTAGTTGCTGGTGACGAGACGGTAGAAGTACACGCCCGAACCGACCTTGTTTCCTGAGTGGTCGAGTCCGTTCCATTCGACTTCGTGGCCACCGAAACCGCGTACGCCGTCAACAAGCGTGCGGACCAGCTTGCCGTTGCTGTCGTAGACCGTAAGTCTCACCTGATCGGCCGACGGCAGCGTAAAGCTGATTGTGGTTGTGGGGTTGAATGGATTGGGTACGTTCTGGTTCAGAACTGTGTTACGAACCGGAATCGTGACCTCCGACGTCGGTGATTCAAACCGGCCGTCTTCGTCCTGCACCGCGACAAAATACCGATACGTCTTGCCGGGTTTCACGCTGTTATCGACAAAACGAAAGGTCTCGCCGGTTGTCGCTTCAAGACTTCTGTACAGTCTCGGGTCGCCGCCTTCTGCGCGAAACACGTCTACACGAAAGCGGT
>CAYUDF010000588.1:0-2851 GCA_964443465.1 uncultured bacterium | reverse complement strand
AGAACCTGGACAACAGTCTGCTCGACGGCGAAGATTTCGCATACATCATTGCCGTGCCTACCCGGCCGGCCGACCTCTGCCACGAGAAACAGAAAATGACGGTGCGGGCGCCGTGGCTAATTGCTTTGGAAGATGATTATTCAAAAGCGATTATCCCGCTGGTGGATACCAGACTGCACGCCATTCTCAACAACACCCGTGTGGGTCTGGCCCTCGACTATTATGGTGTCTTTTTGTTGCTGGAAGAAATATCGAGGGGAGATGACCCCTTGTGAATTTTCGTGCGCGTTTGACGGCTGTTTTTCTGGTGGCTGCCCTTGTGCCGTTAATTTCATTTGCGTTTTTTGTGCGAGGCGAAATGACGGAAAGGCTGACCGGGCAGTACGAACGCCGGGTCGAATCGCTGATTTCCGTTCTTGAAGGAGATCTGGCGGAAGAGGGAAAACGTCTCGCCGCTTCATTGGCTGTATTGCGGGAGGCAGCAGTTGACGACAATCGTTTCAGGCGCGCAGCTGTCGATGGTGCGCAGGACGACCGCCGCTACCTACTCGACTATGCCGGCAACGCCATGCAACTCACCGGTCTGTCCATGTTGCAGGTACAGGACGCCGCCGGACGCATCATCAGCAGCGGACACTTCCGAAACGAATTCGACCGGTTGGAACCCGAACTACCAGAACTGTTGACTTCAGCTCCCGGTGGTTTTGCACTGGTTCAGGCGAGGGCACCGGATGCGCCGTTTGTTGCGCTCGCGCGGATCGACTCCTGTCGGATGGGGGGACGTCTATTCTATTTTGTGGCCGGTCTACGTGTGGAAAGCCGTTTTCTGCAACGGTTGAAACGCGGCGCAGATCTTCAAATATCGCTGGTTGGTCCCAGCGGTCCGTTAGTGCCGGTTTCCGACACTGGGGAAACGTCCGGGGAGACGGAAGCCGGGCTGGATGCGGGAAACGGCGATGCCATCGTCCGGGAGCTGAGTTTGCCATTTATCGAAACCTCCCGCGATGGCCTGGTCAGTGCCAGCTTTCGTGTGGTCGACCCGCAAACGGAATTGAAACGACTTCAGAACAGCGTGAATCGCTGGTTCCTGATCGCCGTCGCGGCGACGTGTCTGATCGCCGTTCTGTTTTCAACGTGGCTTGCTTCACGGATCAGCCGGCCCCTGATGGAACTGGCGGATAAAACATCGCGCATCGATCTCGACCGGCTTGATATTAACTTTGATTCCAGCCGCGACGACGAAATCGGCGTGTTGTCGCGCCTGCTGGGGGCGATGACGAACAGGCTTCGGGCAAGCGCCGTACAGATCAAGGACGCGGAACGGCGCGCGACGCTGGGCGAACTGGCCCGGCAGGTAAACCACGACATCAAAAACGGGCTCACGCCCATCCGGAACGTTTTTCGGCATCTCTCCGACCTGGGTCGCGACAAACCGGCCGACCTGCCCGGGGTTTTCGAGGAGAGAAAGGGTACCCTGGATTCCAGCATATCCTACCTGGAGGACCTTGCGACTCACTACGCGCGATTGAGTCCCCGTCAGGACCACCAGTTGTGTGATATAAACGAGATTGTGGAGCAGGTCGCAACAGACCTGCAGGGTGTCGACCGGCCGTACCGGATCCAGACGGACCTCAAGAATACAAACAGCGTGAACGGTGATCCCGTTGCGCTACGACGGGTGATCGAAAATCTGGTGAACAATGCGATAGACAGTCTCGGTTCTGACAACGGTCTTGTAAATATAGGAACCGAAAGTTTTACTGACGGCTCCGGGACCGCCAGTGTGCGTATTGTGGTGTCGGACAACGGAACCGGCATAACCGAAGGGCAGCAGGGCCGGATTTTCGACGATTTTTTTACCACCAGGGAAACCGGTACGGGGCTGGGGCTGTCCATCGTACGCAGACTGGTGATGGACCTGGACGGTACGATCCGAGTGGAAAGCCCTTTGGGGCCCGACGGCGGCAGCCGGTTTATTATCGAGATACCCGCGGCCTGATCCGGAAACGCTCCCGGCCGGATTAAGGCAACAAGGAAAGGTGAAACCGATGACACTGGTGCTGGTTGTGGACGACGTATTTGCCATGGCGGAACAGTACGCGTATGACCTGAAACGGGTCGGCGGATACGAAGTGGTCGTGGCGACGGGTGGAGAACAGGCGCTGGATATTCTGACCGGCGAAGCGGTGGACTGCGTTATTCTCGACCTCGAAATGCCGGGGATTGACGGGTTCCAGGTGTTACGAAAACTGAAAGAAAGGGGTTCCGACACACCGGTAATCGTGTACACCGGAACGGGGAACTTCGACCGATGTATGCAGGCGATACGGTTGGGGGCTTATAGTTTCATCGACAAGGCAGAGCCAATGGAACGTGTGGTCCGCGAAGTTGAAAATGCGCTGGAACGCCGGCGACTGGAAACGGAAGTCAAAACCCTGAGACGCGAGACCGGTTCGGACAGCCCGCTACTGGGGTCGAGTTCTGTCATGTCGCAACTGAAGCAACAGATCGAGCGCGTTGCTCCCGTATCCAGCCCGGTCCTGATTACCGGTGAGAGCGGGACCGGCAAGGAACTGGTTGCCCGGGAGCTCCATCGACTGGCCTTCGAACCACGACGGCCGTTTGTTGCCATCAACAGCGCGGCGCTTCCGGATAACCTGATCGAAAGCGAACTGTTCGGTCATGAGCGCGGCGCGTTTACCGGAGCAAACCGGATTCACAAGGGAGCATTCGAAATGGCGTCCGGGGGAACGCTGTTTCTGGACGAGATCGGCGAACTGTCCTCCCAGGCACAGGCCAAACTGTTGCGGGTCCTGGAGCAGAAGCAGGTCACGCGGCTGGGAGGGGAACG
>CAYUDF010000587.1:0-2855 GCA_964443465.1 uncultured bacterium | reverse complement strand
CCGCCCAGATCGTCCGCGAGGTCGGCTCCCGCAGCCCTGTATTCGTCGTCGGAAAAAATCCGCAGATTGGAGGGTTGAACCGTTACTCCGATGTTATATTCACCGGTCAGCCGGTTTACCTGGTCCGGCGTCAGAGGAGCTCGTGTATCGGTCGCGTCCGCGCTTTCGCGCCTGATGCCTACTGTTATTTTCACAACGGATCTCCGTGATTGTTACGATCTGAATATCGTACTTTCACGCCTGAACCACAGTACCGACCCCAGAAGACTCAGCAGTGCATACACCGACAGCGAGACGTAAACTACGATCATATTGCCGGTGGTCATGGTGCCGGCGATAATTTCCTTAGTCGCCAGGGAGACGTTGAGCACCGGAATCAGGGCGGTTTTGAAATTCATCGAAATGCCGGGCACCATTCCCACGACCACTGGAATAATGACAGCAATGTTGAGGGGTGTTACGAGGCTCTGGGCTTCCTTGAACGATCGCGCCGACAATGATATCGACAACAGAATCCCGGCAAAAAATATGGTCAACGGGAGCAGCAGGCTGAAAATCATCAAAATCGTATCGGCGCCCAGTATCTTGACGATAGTGTCAAAAATCTCGGGGGATAGTTCCTTCGACTGGCGCAGGCCGATGTACAACCCGACCATCGATACGATCGCTGAAAGAATTCCGGTGAGAACGATCACGCCGAATTTCCCCAGCAGAATATGAAAGCGATTCACCGGCGCCGTAAGAAGCGTTTCCATCGTGCCTCTTTCTTTCTCGCCCGCGCCGAGGTCAATCGCCGGGTACATGGCTCCCATAAAACAAAACAGAATGAATATGTACGGCAGAAATCCGCCGATCTGCTTGCCGAGCTGTTCTTTCATGGAGGCGATATTGTGTTTGTATATATCTATCCCGTGGACAACGTCATTGTCCAGGTTGAGACTCTCGAATCGTAGTTCCAGAATTTCTTCTTCGTAAGCATCCAGGAAATCGGTCAACCGGTTGCTGATTATTTTCTGGTCGTCCGTGGATTTGTAATAAACATCTATTCGGCCGGGTTCGAGGTCGGCAACCTCCTCATCGAAGTCTTCTTCGACTACAAACGCGCCGTCCAGTGCGTCCCGTTCTATGAAGGCCTGCAGGCTGTCGAACGGAACGTCCGCGACCAGTGTCAGGTCGTCCTGTCCGCTCATTATTTCGACGAGGCGGGCCGCGTTGCCGTTGTCGTAAATCGCCACACGTAGAAGTTTTTCTTCTGCCTTTTTCATGTGAGATTCCTGCACCGAAAACACGATTTTGAACAGAATGGGGAAGAGCAGCAGGGGAATCACAATCATGAACATCAGCGTCCGGCGGTCGCGGATGGTGTCCAGCAGTTCCTTTTTGAATACGGTGCCGATCGTGTTCATGACGTCAGGCCGCCTCGATGATGCGGATGAATTCGTCTTCCAGGGAATCCGCCTGCATTTGAGACGAGAATTCCTCGTAAGTACCTTCGTAAAGCAAACTACCCTTGTGGATGATCGCCAGGTCGTCGCTCAACTGGCTGGCTTCCCCCATGCGGTGGGTGGAAAACAAAACCGTTTTGCCGCGTTCCCTGGCGCCCCGTATCAGTTCGACGATTCCCCGGGACGCCAGCACGTCCAGGCCGGCCGTCGCCTCGTCGAATACCATTACCGACGGGTCGTGAATAATCGTCCGGGCTATCGATACCTTCTGCTGCATGCCGGTTGACATTTTTGCGATACGTTGTTTGGCGAAACCGTGCATGTCAAGAAGTGTGAAGATTTCGTCTTTTCGTTTCTCGAAAGTCGCGCGATCGATGCCGTGCAGGTCCGCGTAGTATTTGACCAGTTCGTTCGCCGTCAGGCGATGATACAGTTTAGTGCTGCCGGTGAGAAAGCCCAGTCTTGCGCGTACCTTTTCGGGGTTGGCCGAGACGTCGAAGCCGTCGACTTCGATTGACCCCGATGATGGCTTGAGCATCGTCGATATCATACGAAGCGTGGTGGTTTTGCCCGCGCCGTTTGGACCAAGCAGGCTGAATATTCGTCCGGGCCTGCAGGTGAAATTGATTCCCGACACCGCGTCAACGGTGGAGCCCCGGAAATCCGGCCCCATCTCGCGCTTCTGGGCGCGGGAGAGCTTGAAAGTTTTACGCAGGTTTTCGACTTTAATCATGGTGCCGGAAGATACAAATGACCGTTTGATCCGTCTGACTGTTCTCGTAAATCCAGGTTACCATATCAGCGAAGACAAAGCCTTGCAAGCAGTTAATACACGGTCAACCTGCCAAAACTCGGGTTGATCGAACCCCGAAGAACAGTTATCCTTATATGACTTGATTCAACAATCCCCCCTGGAGGAGTTGTCAATTTGGCGCCGAATACTACATCTATACGGCCTTTTCTTTTTGGGCTGTCCAGTCTGATCGTGGCCGTTGTTGCGTGTTATCCGTACCCCAACCCCATAATCGCCGATTACGACACCGTGGTAACCGTTCGCGCGGAAGGTGCAAGTTTCGAGGCATTTATTACGTATGCCATCCCGGACACGGTAATCGAAACGCCGGACCGGGGTTATATCGACCAGTCGACGGAGGATTTTCTTCTCTCCGAGGTCCACAGAAACATGCAGGAGATCGGGTACCAGCTGGAGACCGATCCGGAAAACAATCCGCCAGACGTCGCCGTGATCGTATCGGTTATTACAGAGGATCAGTATGGCAGCTGGGCCGGGTACGGGTGGGGTGGCTGGTTCGGCGGGGGTGGCGCGCTGTGGGTGACACATCCGCCGACCTCGGTCCGGTACCTGTACACACTCGGCTCGGTGTCTCTGGACATGGTGGATTACGCGAA
>CAYUDF010000586.1:0-2871 GCA_964443465.1 uncultured bacterium | reverse complement strand
TTGATCATATTGCCTATATTGCGGGTGTTGCGCCGCTTACGCCTTCGAGTATCGAGATTGATACAAATCATCCCGACGGTGTTGTTATCAAGGGAACAACCGCCGGCGACGGCAGGGTGCCGTGGGAGACCGGTATTCCCGCAGGCATCAGCAATAACAGTGTCTACTACGTCAATGCCAGCCACGGCGATCTGCCGCGCCATAGGCCCGCGTATCAGGGGATTGCAGAGATACTGGCGCAGGGTTCGTCAGGACAATTGAGCAATCAGCAGCCGACAGTAAGGGGAAAAGGGATAGAAGAGGACGTGATTGTGCCAATCCCCGAGGTTCTGCTGATTCCCAATGAAGAGGAAATGTTACGTGCAGCCGTCGGTGCCGGAAAATACCGCGAGGAAGAGGTGGAACAGGAGCCGGTTCGCGTCAGTGTCTGGCATGGGGATCTTCGTTTCTGCAGGCGGGCTGTGATGATAGGGCACTACCAAGGTGATGCAATCGTGAGTGCCGAAGGGTCGCTCAACAAGGCCTTGGGCGGACAACTCCAGGAATCCCATGACCTTGGGGCATATCCCGGTGTTCATTCGAAAGCCCAGATATTCAAAAATCTGGTTGATGACGGAAATCCGCCAGGCGGTATCATTTTCGGTCTGGGCCAGGTCGGCGAACTCAGTCCCGGGCGCCTCAGGGAAGCTGTCCGCGGTGCGGTCATTGACTACGCGTTGTGGCTGAAGCAACGCGTTGACGCGACGAAACCCAGAATCGAAATGGGCATTGCACCAACGCTTGTGGGGAGCGGATCAGGGGGTGTCAGCATCCATCAGAGTGTCGAAGCGGTATTGCTGGGTGTCAAGGAGGCCAATGCCGCCCTGGCAAATTACGCCAAAACAGAACCTCGTATCGTCATAAACGATATCGAGTTCACCGAACTCTGGAGTGACCAGGCACTGAATGCCGCAAAGGTGCTGGATCATCTCAGTCAACAACCCGAATATGCCGTGGCATTTGCAATTTCCCCATATGTCATTGGCTCCAAAGTAGGCAAACACCGGGCCGTTTACCGTGATGAAAACAACTGGTGGCACCGCGCGGAGATTCTCGAAGAAAAGGGCAATCTGGTCTACACGGTTCTCACCGATCGTTCACGGATTCCGGTAACCATCGTACCGACGCAACTGGCGGCTGTGCGCGCCTTTATCAAGTGTACCGCGAGCAGTACGTTCTATAATCAGCATATCGCCAGAACCCTCTACCAGATGCTGATACCCAATGAAATGAAAGCACAGATACCCGACCAGGAGGGTCTGGTGCTGCTGCTCGATCAGTCATCCGCCGAGTATCCATGGGAAATGCTTGACGACCGGCGTGATGACGGCGTCGTGCGGGATGGGCCGCTGGTGACGCGGGTGGGTGTATTACGCCAGCTTAAACTGGCCACTGACGGGATTGCGGCACCTCTGGTGAAATCGAAAACGGCCCTGGTTATCGGTGATCCCCAGAATACAGGACTGCCGCCCCTTTCGGGGGCATGTGCAGAGGCCAAGGCGGTCTACGAAAAGCTAAACGCCAAAGGCTACAAGGTCGAACGATCGATCCAGGAATCGGGTGAACAGGGGCTGATCAAGCTGTATAAAGGTGATTACCGCATCATGCACTTTGCCGGCCACGGGATCTACGAGGTTAAACCCGATGGAGAAGTGGTTACCGGCATGGTGCTGTCGGGCGAACAGATGATATCCGCGGACATCATTAAGCAACTGCCAAGTGTACCCGCGCTGGTTTTTATAAACTGCTGTCATCTAGGCCGCATCGATCTCCGAAGTTCCGACATCGATGACCGGTTCCTGCTTGACCGATACAAGGTGGCCGCGGGTCTCGCCACAGCATTCATGAATCGGGGAGCCCGTGCGGTTATCGCCGCGGGGTGGGAAGTCTCTGACTACTCGGCGCAGCAGTTTGCAGAAACACTTTATGATCAAATGCTCGCTGGTGCCAATTTTGGAGAGGCAGTATTAAAGGCGCGAAAGGCTGCCTATAGCGCTGAACCGAATCTCAACACCTGGGGTGCTTACCAGTGTTACGGTGATCCAAACTTCACACTTGGAAAATCAAAAAACGGTGATCGCCGGCATCTGGACCCGATTTTATCGATTGAGGAGGCGCATGCATGGCTGGATAATTTTCTGATTGATGTTGGCCATGACAATCACCAGGTTGACACGAAAGCGATGAATCAGATGTTGACGGAATTCTGGCAGGGACTGCGAGAAGACTGGAAAGACGACGGTGGCCTGTGCGCAAAGATCGGTGAAGCGTATGGAGGTATCCTCTTGTTCGCGCAGGGCATCGCACATCTTGAAAAAGCCGCCAGTCTGAATCAGGCAACAATCCAGCTCTATCACCTGGAGCAACTCGCGAACTATCAATCCAGGCTGGCAGGAGCAGGTGGGCCCGGAATCAACGGAAAAGCGCTCTCGAAAAAAAGAATTAAAAAATTGTTTGACCGGGCCGATACCATTCTGAACCAGTTGACGGCGATTGGACAAACACCTGAGCGGATCAGTCTGGTCGCCTCACACCAGAAACGGAAAATACAGTCAGGCCTTCTTACCAAAAAAAAAGATGCGGCGGATGCGCTCAGGTCCATGACGACCAGCTACTGGTCGGCCAATTGTTTGAGCGAGAATCGATCGGGCCGGATAGACCCGTACTCACTGGTAAACGCTCTTGCAGGCGTGGTAATCTGTGACTGGCTGGGTATTGCAATCGGCGAAACAGATCCAAAATTCAAGCCCATCCCGAAGCCAGCCGGACTGTCAGGTTCTCTAAACCAGGTAAAGACCTATGTGGACAACGCTGCTGAGCAGAATATCTGGT
>CAYUDF010000585.1:0-2872 GCA_964443465.1 uncultured bacterium | reverse complement strand
ACCACCAGACTGTGGGGCTCCACTCCCTCGGGGGCTGCGCTAATTGTTGTGCCCCGGAGTTCGTATTCGACATCACCCGTCAGGAGATTTTCGAACCGCTCGACGATGTTGAGGTGGATGAGACCGTCCGCGGAGTAAGCGCATACAACCGAACCGTCCTCGTCTTCATAAGAATCCAGCAGTACAATCGACGTGTCCGTCACGGACGGCGACGGGGCGTTGATATCGATTTCCAGTCTTTGTCTGCGGTACTGCCCGTCGGGCGTTTTTTCCACAACCGTATTTCCGACGGTCAGGGCTCCACCAGTTTCCAGTTGCTGGATTTCCGTGGGGAGCTGGTTCTCTGGCGGATAATCCGTAAAGAATCCGATCTCACCCAATCGGATAGAGCCGTCGAGGAACCCGAGCACCAGCCCGTCTCCCTGTATGGAGAACGACCAGGCCGACAGCGAGTCGCCATCGACAGCCTGTACGACGTCAAGAACTTCGCCGTTATCCAGTCGAAACACACGAACCGATCCATCCCGCAGGAGCGTCCAGCCCATCACACGGTACTCGTCTACCGCCATGTGTACCGCTCGTTTGTCGTCCGACGTTCCAATATGCGCGAACGAACCGGTCTCTTCGGCGTCGCCCGGTATAAATATCGGTATCACAACGGCCACAAGGAACAGGAATACGCCCGAAACGGCCAGGATGGTACCGATACCACCGACGGTGATTGCAAATTTTGCAATCTTGTCCGCCACTCTGACCGTCCAGCGCGTATTCATGGAGCGGGATCGTTTAAATCGGTTTGATTCCATACGTTAGTTATTCGCTACAGCAAGTCCCAGCTTCACCAGTTCGTCGTTGGCGATTTTGGCGCTGATGGGGAAATACCCGTCCTTAATGACGGATTTCTGCCCTTCCTGGCTGAAAATGTACCTGATGAACTCGCCGCGCAGGGGATCCAGCTCCGTGCCCGGACGATTATTGACATAAACGTAGAGAAATCGGGCCAGCGGGTACTTTCCGCTGTAGGCGTGCTCAACCGTGGCCGGGACAGTTTTCGCATTGGCGTCCTTTTTGAGGGGCACGGGTTTGACATCGGCTGTCTTGTAACCAATTCCACTGTAGCCGATACCGTGCTTATCGCTGGCCACTCCCTGAACGACTGACGCGCTACCCGGCTGTTCTTTCACCGAGTCCTTATAGTCACCTTTGAACAGCGCGTGTTTCTTGAAATAACCGTACGTCCCCGAAGCGGAATTTCGTCCATAAATCGAGATCGGCTTGTCGGCCCATTCGCCGGTAAGCCCGAGTTGACCCCACGTACGGATTTCCTCTTTGTAGCCGCCCTTGCGCGTCTTCGAAAAAATCGCGTCTACCTGCTGCAGCGTAAGAAATTCGATGGGATTATCTTTGTGGACGTACACGGCGAGCATGTCGATACCGGTTCGGAGATAAGTCGGCTTGTAACCGAAACGTTTCTCAAAGGCATCCACTTCCTCGCCTTTCATCTGGCGGCTCATCGGGCCGAATGTTGACGTGCCGGCCACCAGTGCCGGGGGAGCTGTCGAAGACCCCTTACCTTCAATTTCTACCTGGACGCTGGGGTAGTGTTTGAGAAAGTCTTCCGCCCACAGCGCCATTAAATTGTTCATAGTGTCGGACCCCACGCTCTTGATCGAGCCCGCCACACCGGATATCGGTTTGTAATGGGAAAGTTTCGAATCAACTGTGAGCGCACCGGCCAGTGAAAGACCTGCCCACAAAACCGTCGTCGCCAACATCATAAATGCGACGAGTAATATACCGAGTCGTTTTGACATCGGAATCCTCCTGAAAAGTTGTGTTGTGTTTAATTCATCCATCGCTGGAATAGTAAGAAACAAATATAAAGAATAGATTAAGACAAAATGAAGATATAGCGGACAGTCACGAACCACTCAACCAGCTGTTATAATATAAGTTACAGTCCCCGGCTTTACGGCCGGGGGCTGCATGAGCCTGTACCTGGTAGAGTCTCAATTTACCGGATAACACGAGTTACCGTAGCTACCGGATCGTCACCGGTTGCGTGATCTTGAACTCGAACACCGTACCGGCCGGTATCCGCAGGTTTCTGTCGTCGATAAAATTCGGAATACCGGCATCCACCGGTTTGGCCGTTCCCAGCAGGTTCACGTTCCCCTTGCCGTCGTTTTCGACGCCAAAATAGTCGGTGGTCACCGGTTGTTGTTTACCGGCAATCGTAAGATCGGTGATCAGAAACTCGATGTTGGCTTTACTGTTCGCCCGTTTCGGTTTGACGACTTTTCGGACACGGCCGAATACACGTTTACCCGCAGTCGACAGTGTCACGTCCCCGACCACCAGGTCCTCAGCCAGTTCCCCGAAGAACCGGTCGCCGGCGTTGCTGGTCAGCGTGTTCAGCTCGGAAGACAGGGAGATCCGTATCGAGGTCCCGGGCAGAATCTTGACCGGTTCGGCGGGAGGTGGCGGCGTTGCGTTGATGGACGCGCTGGAAAAGTGAAGAGACAAAATATCATCCAGCGAAAATTCGTGGATTGTATCTCCCTCAACATGAAAGCGCAAAACATCGGTCGAGCCACCCAGAAATTCGCCCTTCAGAATCCGGCCGTCCTTCAGCTTGAGGATGTGTGCCTGCGAAAGTAACGGGACAACAACCAGCGCAACAACGATCAATAATATTAAAGATTTCCTCATAGTATCCTCCCAACGGGAACAGACTCCGAACCGCCGTGCTGTATATCACGGTTCACTTTTCGGCACCGGGTCCCCACAGGCGGCGCCGGTAATGGCGATTGTACTGTAGTCTTGACACTCCAGCGACTTGAGCTTCAAATGTTAACACACTATCTGTACA
>CAYUDF010000584.1:0-2876 GCA_964443465.1 uncultured bacterium | reverse complement strand
TCGTATTCCCACCGGTGGTTCCACAGGATCAGCGGCGATTTGTCTTTCGCCGGACCCGGGCGCTCGACGGCATATTCATCGAATCTCTTGAGGTCGATCCCCAGACTCAGCACGGAGCATTTTTTACTTAAAACATCCAGCGATCCCGGTTCATTGTGATCCGGAAAATGTTTGAGCAGCTTGTCCAGTTCCCCCAGAAACGAAGTCAGGTGGTAGTCAGAGTTAAAAAAAACAGCGTCAGCCGACAGTGCCGAAACATAGTTAATAAAACCATAATGTTTGTCGCGTTTCTGCTGGACATCGCGGTCGGTCGGAGACCATGGATAGGAAAGCTGGTTTTCGTGGAAATACACCGCCATCGGCGTTTGAGCCGTACGAGAACGCGTGAGCGCCTGAAACGTGGTCAGGTCGAGCATGTCGGTCGCCAGAATCAGGTCGGGATCCAGGCCGGACTCCAGAAACCGCCGCGCGAGGGTTACCGCGCCGCCGTGCATCCTCCACTTCCAGTAAGCGCCGCCGAGCTTCAGAATCTCAACGTCGTGGGAGCTGTGCGCGCGGTAACCGGCCGCCCACTCGGCGTGGGAACCGGTATAATACGGTTCGATAATGAGAATTTTCACCGTGAATCGTTCTGGTTGGTGCCGTCTCCCCGCTACAGGCAGTAGCATATTGGGCACGGCGCCCGCGTGCAACGGATTTCAGCGTCCGGATATTACCCCGCACAACGGCAATCGGCACTTATGTTCGTGTATCACGAACCGGTGATGTAGGATTCCAGCTGGTTGATCGTGAATTCCTGCTCGGAGATAACCGACCTGACAACGTCGCCGATGGAAATCAAACCGGCCAAATCGCCGTCTTTGAGTACCGGAAGGTGACGAACGGCCAGTTCGGTCATTAATGCCATGCACTCGGACACGCTTTTCTCCGGAGAGACATAGAGGACCTTTTTCGTCATAATGTCTTTTACGGTGGTTTCCGACGATGACTTGCCCTTGAGAACCACTTTTCGTGCATAATCCCGCTCAGAGAGCATGCCGCATACCTTGTTTCCCTCAACGACCACAAGAGCGCCGATTTTCTTTGTCGCCATCAGGACGAGGGCGTCGTACACCGTCTTGTCCGGGGTAATCGTCCACACATCTTCGCCCTTATGTCTGAGCAGATCATTAACTAAAAACATGTATTCCTCCAAGGGTGACTCGGGTCGGGTTTTTCATTTACCCTTCTAAGTTATAATTATTACCGGACGATGGTCAAACAGTTTATCGTTTAGTTAATTTATTCACATGATTCGTCTTCCGGCGTCAGCTCGAAAGCAAGGAACCGCCGATAATCCGTGTTGAGACCAATCACCAATGATATCAATACAAGGATCACTCCGCACACCACAAACATGATCGTAACGTCCCGGTCGATCGAGTCGGCGATGACACCGGCGAGCACCATGGCAAACGGCGACAAACCCAGAACAATGGTGTGCAACAGCCCAAACATCCTGCCCCGCATCTGTTCGGGAGTACTGATCTGGATCAGCGTCATCGCCGCCACGTTGTACAGGCCACCGAGCAATCCGGCCAGCGCGATCAGTCCAAGGCTCAGAAACGGGGATCTGCTCAATCCGAAAGCACCGAGGCAGACCGACAACAAGACAAGTGCTACGTTGAGCACCCTGCTGCGTGTCTTACCGGCCATCTTCAATGAACCGTATATCGCATAACCTACCAGGCTCCCGCCTCCGTACCCGGCCATAAGAAATCCAAACCAATCGGGCGATTGCCCCAACACATCTTCCACGTAAAACGGAAGGAGCACGATAAACGGCATCGCAAAGAAGTTAAGGAACGCCGACGCGAGGAACAGGTTGCGCATACCTTTCTGCCGCCATACGTAACGCAGCCCTTCCCGGGTTTCGGCGCCGAAACGGTCCAGCTCTTCCCTCCACGACGATTTTTTCTCCGGGATAACCTGCGGGATTTTTATAAAGAATTCGCTGACCGCCGAATACAGAAAAGTCAGGCCGTCGATCAGAAACAACACCGGGGCGCCGAGAATCCGGAACAGAACACCCCCGACTCCCTGCCCTATCAGGGTGGCCACCTGGAAGGTACCTTCGTTGATCGAGTTGGCCGCCGCGACCTTGTCGTCGGGGACAATACTTGGAATAGCGGCGGTGACGGCCGGGTGAAAAAATGCGCTGACAATACCCGAGACGACAGCAACCACCATGATCCATCCGGCGATCAGCGCTGTCGCCTCCGGCCGAATAAACATCAGGGCGGCGATCGACAATACGGATACTCCGTAGATCACGTCACACGTAATGATGATGCGCCGCCGCGAATGCAGATCGGCGAAGGTGCCGCCAAACGGGCTTAGTATTACCAGCGGCAGCATCGACAGCATCATGATCGTTCCCATCAGTGCGGCCGAACCGGTGGCGTGCTTCAGCCAGAACATCATGGCAATCATGTGGGCCTGGCTGCCCAGACGGCTGACAAACTGCCCTTGCCATAACAGAAAGAAATCTTTGTTTATTAATCTAGAAGGTTTGCTCATAACCATCAGACTTTAGTTTTTACGATCGATACTGACCAGAGTTATTTTTTTTCGATTTTGCGCTATTGTTTACATATATACTCGATCGGGCCTGACGGCCCTCCGAGTATTTCGCGAATTGCAAAGACATTAATGAGCTCAAGTTAATTATTTACTTGATAACTTTTTTATTTCTCAGTCGTCGTCTCCCTGTAGAAATCAAGCTTCACACGCCGTCTGGCGGTCCAAAAAACACCCGTGTTATAATACCGTTACCTCCCACTATACCCGTTCGGGCCTGACGGCCCTCCGGGTATCGAGCAAATTATAAAAACTAT
>CAYUDF010000583.1:0-2885 GCA_964443465.1 uncultured bacterium | reverse complement strand
ACAAAGCATTTTCTGAAAGTCAAACCACGGACGATTTGTCGCTGTTTTCGGATTATATCTACCACAGGGTATCGCTCTTCGCGAACTTCCGGTTAATCGGCGGGATTACATTGAGTTGTTTTGCCGACTACCAGCCCGAAGACCACAAACGTGAAGGCGACGACGCGACAGCCACGCTTTTCTCCATCTCCCTGTTCTATTTCTTCTAGAAGATTTGGTGGGCCGCCGCGGAGTCAGTCACCCTGACATCCGCGACGGTCCATCCGGTTTTACAGTAGATCAACCGAGCAGTGCTTTGAATTCGTCAGTGAGTTTGGGCACAACGTCAAACAGGTCTCCGACGATACCGTAATCCGCTTTCTGGAAAATCGGCGCGTTTTCGTCCTTGTTGACAGCCACGATCACCTTCGACGTTCGCATGCCAACCAGGTGCTGGATCGCTCCCGAGATGCCACAGGCGATATACAGTTTCGGGTTGACCACTTTTCCCGTCTGGCCGATCTGCATCGAATGCGGTACGTACCCGGCGTCCACAGCGGCGCGTGACGCGCCGACCGATCCGTCAAGTACGTCTGCCAGGTCGGTGAGAATCTGGAAGTTCTCGCCAGCTTTCAACGCACGTCCACCGGAAACGATAATTTCAGATTCCGTGAGATCTTTCGCGCCTCCGGCCGCGCTGACTATTTCCTTCACGACACCCTTGATATCTCCGGTCTCGGCACTGACGGCGACCACTTCCGCCGATCCTCCCGACGCTTCGGCGGGCGGGTTGATGTTTGGCCGTACCGAAGCCATCTGTATGGCAGCCGTCGCTGAGGCCTGCAGGTATACTTTTCCGGAGTAAACGGGACGCGTCACCTTCAGATTTCCGCCCTCCAGTGACAGTTCCGTACAGTCTGTAAATACCGATGCCCCGATCTTCGCCGCGACGCGTGCCGACAGATCCTTGCCCATCGCCGTGGCGCCAAACAGCACGACCTTCGGATTGCTCTGCCCGATGATCGTTTCCATCGCCGCCGCGTAACCCTGTGACGAATACGCGGCCAGTTCGGGCCCCGTTACTGTGAAGATCTTGTTGACCGCATATTTTTTTGCATCATCAACCTGGGCGTCCAGACCGTCGCCAATCAGGGCAAAGTGGACCTCGCCACCGCCGGATGACGCGAGAGCCTGGGCCGCTGTGACCAGTTCGGCGTTGATTCCCTTGAAGACGCCGTCCCGGATTTCCGCAAATACGAGAATATTACTCATGTTTGTACACGGGACTGAAGTCCCGCTCCTTTCTGACTAGACGACTTTTGCTTCTTCCCTTAACAGCCGAACCAGTTCCTTTGCCTGGTCCCCGGCTTCGCCTTCGATCATTTTGACCGGAGCGCGTTCGGGCAAAGGCAGGTACTTGTCGATCGACGATTGCGCTCCCGCCGCGCCAACCTGACCGGCGTCCAGCCCCGTGTCGCCCAGTGCTACCTTCTTGATTTCTTTTTTCTTTGCCTTCATGATTCCGGGTAACGACGCGTAACGCGGCTCGTTCAGGCCCTTTTCACACGAAACCAGCGCCGGCAGCGTGAGTTCGACAACTTCGTCGCCACCTTCCACCCGCCGCTTGACGGTCGCTTTTGTTTTGTCCTCGGACAGTTGAAATTCGACGGCTATCAGCGCCTGGGGAATACCAAGGAATTCCGCCACGGCCGGAGGCGTCTGGGCGGCGTCGTAGTCGATCCCCTGCTTGCCGCAGAAAATGAGATCGGGACCCAGCGTCTTCAGCACGGCGGCCAGCGACCTGGCGTTGCCCTGACTGTCTCCGCCGTCAAACGCCGGATCTGACAAGTGGATAGCGTCGTCCGCGCCCATCGCGAGGGCGGTCCGAAGTGATTCAACGACCCTGTCGGGCCCGAGAGATATCACCGTAACGGTGGTATCGTCCTTGAGGGCTTCCTTGATCTGCAACGCCTGCTCAACGGCAAACTCGTCGTAGGGGTTCATTACAAATTTGACTCCCTGTGTTTCGACGTCTGAACCGTCGGCGTTGATTTTGATCTTGGCCTCGGTATCGGGCACGTTTTTGATCAACGCGACTAATTTCAAAACCGTTCCTCCTTCTATATGTGTGCCGGTTACTTTTTAAGATTCGTCAGTAGCTGGCGCGAGATCACAATGCGCTGGATCTCGCTGGTACCTTCATATATCTCCGTGATTCTTGCGTCGCGGAAAAGCCGCTCCACTTTGAAATCCTCCGTATAACCCGCTCCGCCGTGGATCTGCACCGCCTGGCGTGCGCATTCGTTGCACATCTCTGAAGCAAACAGTTTTGCCATCGACGCTTCCACCGAGTGCGGTTTGCCTTCGTCCTTGAGTCGAGCGGCATTATAAACCAGCAGACGGGCGGCTTCGATATTCATGGACATGTTGGCCAGTTTCCACTGGATCATCTGGAAATGTCCGATCTGTTTGCCGAACGCTTCCCTCTCCTCCGCGTATTTCACTGCCTCATCGAGACACGCCTGGGCAATTCCCACAGCCTGTGTGGCGATACCGACGCGGCCGCCGTCCAGCGTATGCATGGCGATCCTGAATCCCATACCTTCTTCGCCGATCAGATTGCTCGCCGGCACACGGAGGTCTTCAAATACCAGTTGGACGGTGCTGGACGCCCTTAACCCCAGTTTGTCCTCTTTTTTAGCGACGGAAAAACCCTTCATATCCGGTTCGAGGATAAACGAGCTGATCCCCCTGGTTTTTTTGACTTCGGGATCTGAGCGGGCCATCGCCACAAATACTCCAGCTTCCTGGCCGGTGGTAATAAAGTTTTTTGTGCCGTTGAGGACGTATTCGTTGCCGTCCTTCACAGCGGTGGTGGACATCGACGCGGGATCGCTGCCGGCGTC
>CAYUDF010000582.1:0-2894 GCA_964443465.1 uncultured bacterium | reverse complement strand
GGCAGGGGGCGCCGCTCGCACCGTACGCGGACTACCTGCTGCGTCGCAGCGATTCTTCCAGCCGTGTCATACTCAACATCGGCGGTATTGCCAACCTCACCTGGCTTCCCGCGGGTTGCCGGCCGGAGGACGTTATCGCTTTTGACACCGGCCCCGGAAATATGGTTATTGATTCGCTGTTTCAGGTCATGTTTCCCGGCGAAGGACGGTATGACAAAGCGGGGAACCGGGCGAAACAAGGGCAGGTCTCCACGGAACTGGTGGACGAGTTTCTCACAGATCCCTACTTCGAGAAGCCGCCCCCGAAGTCGACCGGCCACAGGGATTTCGGGCCGCCTTTTGCGTGGCGGTTCCAGTCGCGAGCCGAGCAAATGGGATTAAAACGAGCCGACATCCTCGCGTCCGGCGTGGAGCTGACGACCCGTACGATAGCGCTGGCGCTGAACGGGTTTGTCAAATCGCGGGGAACCGTGGACGCTTTGTATGTCAGCGGTGGCGGAGCACACAACGAGGTCGTATTCGACAGCCTCACCAAACAACTGGGCGGCGTATCCTGCCTGCCCGTCGACGAACTGGGAATACCGGCCGATGCAAAGGAAGCGGTTGATTTCGCGATTCTGGCGAGAGAAACGCTGATGGGCCGGCCCAATGTTCTGCCGGCAGTGACCGGCGCCAGCAACGCGCTGGTATTGGGCGTTATCGCATGGGGGAAAAGAGCGTGAGAAGATTTGTTAACAGTTTTGTATCGCTTCAGATTGTCGCACTGCTGGTTTTTCTTTCGGGTTGCAGTTCAACTGCCACGCAAAAGCCGGCGGGCAGCGGACACGGTCCGGTTATACGGGCGCTGGTGGGCGAAGAATCCGGTCCGTTTGTGGTGGAGTGCAGGGGAGGATACCGTATCGAAGCGGAAAGCGGGATGGTGTTGATGAGAAGCAACGAACCGTCGAAGGTGAATATCAAGGTCGACGGCCAGTCGGTGCAGATGCGGTTTGATCCGCAGGAAACAGCCGCCGTTGCGGAAGGCAGTATTTATATAACACCGCTTCAGACCAACGATCTTGCTTATCGGGGTGTGACCTACGCGGGCAGGATCAAGGTGGACATGAAGCCGGGTGGTGGTGTGTACGTGGTCAACGTGTTGCCGCTCGAGTCGTACCTGGAGGGTGTGCTGCCGCACGAGATCGGCGACCCCGGACCGGACGCGTTTGCCGCCATGGAGGCCCAGGCGATTACGGCCCGCACCTACGCGATGACACGCATGGCGAAGCGGGCGAGCGACAGGTTTGACGTTTACGCCAGCGTGCAGGACCAGGTTTACCGGGGCCGGGAACGTTCCAGCCGACTGGCGACCGGCGCCGTTCGGGAAACCAGGGGTGTGGTGCTGGAACACAAGAAAGAACTGGCTTTTACTTATTACTGCGCGACTTGTGGTGGTCACACGTCGGATATCCGGCGTGTATGGCCCGACCGGGAGCCGGCGAACTACCTGTACGGTTCGCTCGACAGCGGAGACGACGGCCAGGGAAGCTACTGCTCCTGGGTGCACAATTTCCGGTGGCGATTTGATTTCAGCGCCAAGGAACTGGGCCTGATTCTGCGGACCACGATCCCGAGGGAACTGGGTGTCGCACCCGATAAAGTTGGCCGGTTGGTCGACATCGGCGTGTCCGAACGCAGCCCCTCCGGCCGTGTGAAATACCTCGAGATTGTTACGACTGAGGGCGTGTTCACACTAGAGGGAGACCGCATCCGGTGGGTGCTGAAAACCGACCTGGACACCGGCCGGATACTGCCATCCACACTTTTTAACCTGAAAAAAGAAACCCGCGGTTCAAACCTCGTGTCGGTCGGATTTGTGGGCGGCGGCAACGGACACGGTGTCGGGATGTGCCAGAACGGGGCGATCGGAATGGCGAGAAGGGGTTACAGCCGGGATATGATCCTGCAGCACTACTACCCCGGAACCAGTATAACAACCAGGTACTGATAGAAATGAACGAAGAAAAAAACAGTCTCACTTCGGATATTCGGTTTCACCTGATCAAGAAGATGGAACGGCACAAGGTGATTGCCCTCGGGGGACCGGCGCTGATGCCGCACGAGGCGAAATACCTGGAGTTTCATGATGTTGCCGGCGTTGTTCTGTTTCGACGCAACGTGGACAGCCTCTCGCAGGTAATAGATCTGATCGCAAAAATTACAGAACAGCTGGATGCCGGAGACAGACCGCCGCTGGTAATGGCCGACCACGAAGGCGATTTCGTATCCGAGTTGCAGGACATCATCGGCATGCCGCCGTCGGCGATGGCGATCGCGGCCACCGGCAACCCGGATCTCGCCGGTGAAGTTGCCCGGGAAACCGGCCTGGTGATGAAAAAACTGGGTGTCAACGTGGTGCTCGCTCCCGTTGCCGACTGTTTCCTGGACGTGGACAGTCCGATCACCGGGTTGCGGACCTTTGGCCGGGACCCCGATCGAGTGGCGGAATTTGTCGCCGCTACAATCGCGGGGTACCGCGAGGCCGGAATCAAAACCTGCGCCAAACATTTTCCCGGCCACGGGAGCACACCGGATGATTCGCACGAAACGTTACCCGAAGTAAAAAAGACGCTGGATGAATTGCGCGCGGTGGACCTGGTTCCCTTTGCCCGCGCGATAAAAGAAGGCGTCGACATGATGATGATGTCCCACGTGGCGTTTCCGATGGAAGCTGATTCCCTCACGCCGGCCAGCTTCGACAGTCGGCTGATGAAAACGTTGTTGCGTGAGGAGATGGGATTTTCCGGTGTGGTGATCACCGACGCGCTGGAGATGGCGGCGGCGCGCTGGTACGCGCGCGGCCGGTTTGGCGCCGGAGGATTTGAACGTTCGCTGCTCGCCGGGGCGGATATTCT
>CAYUDF010000581.1:0-2901 GCA_964443465.1 uncultured bacterium | reverse complement strand
TTTCGTATTGGTCGGCGGACAGGCGGGTGAGACCGGAAAATACCGACTCGCTTCCAGCGACAATAAACCCCGATTTCAGGTTGAGCCGCTCGCCCCGGACGACGTTACGCAGCGTATCAACCGCCACGCTCCATTCGTCGTAGCCGTAAAGCGTCTGGCCCGACGCTGGAATAAACGTCAGGCACAGGACGGCGACAACCCCGGTCGCGATCAATAACCTCTTCAAACCGCGGGTCTTGATATCACTTCACCTTGAATACGTACAGCGCACGACTCAGGGCATCGGTGACGTACAGCTTACCGTCGTGGTGGTACTCCAGATCCGTCGGCTGAAACCGGTCCGCCCCCTCCGGCATCATTTCGTTGAGCAACCGGCCACCGATGTCAAAAACAAATATGCGTTCCGCTTTTGGATCGGCCACAAACAGGCGGTCCGAATCGTCGATCACGGCCCGCCTCGGCAGTAACAGCGGATTGTTTTCACCCTTTTCGGGGACAATGTGGCGATACTCCCCGGCATCAGAAAAAAACTGTATCCTTCGGTTTCCGGTATCGGCGACGATTATGTCGCCCGCCGGCGTGAACGATACCCCGAGCGGGGTGTCCATCTGACCGGGAAATGACCCATAGTTGCCGAACAGGATGTCGAGACGAAGAAAACTGTCGATCAGCAGAATCTGGTGGTTTTCGATGTCGGTGATGGCGATCCGTCCCTGCGTATCAACACCAACGGCGTACGGGGACACTCGCCGTGTCCCGCCCAGCTGATCAAAATTGACCAGCACGTCCCGGTAAGCGCCGTCCTTGTCGAAACGCAGCAGGGCGCGTTCGCGCTCGTCAATCGCGTATACAAAAAAACCGTAAAGTGCGAGATCGGTCGGATAAAAGGCCGGGTTTCCGGGAGGGCGGTCGAATTCCAGGCCACGCGTTCCGTCGCGGTCAAACATCACAATGCGGCCGGGTGAGCCGTCTGCAATGATCGCGCTGCCGTTGAAATCGACGGCAACCCCGAGGGGCTCCCCCATCGTAATCCCGCCGATGTCCTTGTAGATGGCCACCGGTGTGATCCGTTGCAATCGCCGTTTATCTTCGTTGTCTTTCTCTTCGGGCTCGGCCGCAAAAACTCCGAAAACCGGAGAACACATCAGGATCAAAACAACGATTGTGACAAGACGTTTTAAAACCAACATAACTGTACCTCGGGTGTTGCCGGCGGCTTCGCCGGCTCACCACGCTTGTGGCATTGTAAACCAGGGGGGGGAATTTCTCACGGCCGAAATACCGGCCGGATCCGGTTGAATCAGAAAAAACGGACCAGGGAAACTGCGGTAGCGTAATCTCTAGAAGGCGGGGAAAAATCGAGGCGGTAACCGCCTGTCTGCATCTCCAGGCCGTCGTTGTAGGTTTTAACGGCGTGGTATGAAAAAAGCGCGGCGATGACCCGGTTGGCGGCGGCCAGCGCGAACATGTATCCCGACCTCCGGTCGGACAGCCGACTGGAGGAACGCAACTCCCGGAAATCCTGCCGATGTTCATTTGACTGCCATACCCATTCTTCGAAGTCGGTCACCCGGTTTTCGATATAGTGCTGCTCCATGGCTTCGTACCCGATGTCGGGATAGATTTCGATGCGGTGTTCCTTTTTGAATTCGGCTTCGTATGCGCGATGCGTATTGTACTGCCCTATCGTGCTGTAATACTCGTCCGACAGTCCGGTGGCGCTGACACCGGCATACCTGACGGCCATTTCCTGAAACGCGTCTTCGCGTTGGGAACTCTGTGATTTCATCACGCCGTAGGAAATCCAGATTCCCGCATCGATCATGAAAAACGCAGTCGCCCTGGTTTTGTACCCCGCGTAGTAATCGCCCAGGCCGGGCAACAGCAGTGAGTACAGCACGGCGCGTTTCGCCGAAAGCGGCTCCAACCCCGACACCGTTTCGAGTGACTGGTAGTCGCTGGCAGCCAGGGGTTCGGTTTCCGGAACGAACCTCAGGCTGAAAAGTTCCGGCACGTCGTCTCCCGGCGTCTCGGCAAGCACAACGGGTGTGGTGAAGGCCACACAAACCGCCACTAACCCGAAAACAAATAAAAACGGCAGTCTCATTTGAAGCGATACTCCAGTGCGATCTCCGCTCCCTGCATTCCCAGCGGGCGGGTTTGGAATTTGAAATGGTTCTTTGAAACCTCGCTGGCAGCTTCCTCCTCCGAAGAGCGAACGAGAAACAGCGTTTCTACAATCGAAAAAACGCGCGTGGCGAGGCTGATGTAGATAAACTTGTTGGAGTCGTCCAGTTCGTCGTTGCTCGTTTTGCGCATGGCCCGATATTCGTCGCGCAGCGCCGTATCCATCATAAAGGGGTCGTCGATTTCGGGGTCAAAATCGGCCCAGCCCGAAATATACCAGTCGTATTTTCCAATGTTTTCGTAATAGTGCTGTTTATCTTCTTCCTTGGAAACCCACAAAATGTACCCGGGCCATTCGCCGCTACCCGACTTGTCGCGGCCGATCTGCTCAAGTTCCTCCAGCGTGACGCCCGTCACGGGATAGACGTCGGGGTGATCGTCGATCCATTTGCTCTGGTTCCAGTTGTTGTCGGCAAAACTCTCGTAGGCTTCCCTGCTGTCCAGTCCCTGGTTGTGGTATTTGAAATAACCCGTCCAGGCCAGCACTTCCAGGGTCAACAGCGCCGCCCCCCTCCAGTTGTATCCCAGGTAGATTTCGCCCGTTCCCGGTATCAACGCCGAGAACAGGACGGGGAGATAGCTTTTCCCGCCGCCAGTCGCGTTGTCCGGTTCCGCCAGTCCCAGAGAAGCCGGCCGGGTAAGAACCTCGGGATCACCGGAATACATTTCAAGTGAAAGACCGTTTACCGAATTGGCTGTCAGCGCCGCGCTGGA
>CAYUDF010000580.1:0-2901 GCA_964443465.1 uncultured bacterium | reverse complement strand
GCGTGGCAGCACCATGTCGCCGGTCACTCCAAGCAACATCAAACCCAGACCATCATTCCCCTTTGGCCGCTCGCCCTGGTAACGCGGCCGGGGAACGTTTTTGTCCTGATAAATTTTCTCGATCTTCTGTTCGACTTCTTTCTCGAGACCGCTCTCCTTGACGTATATCTCGCACTGTTGGTCGATGGCCGCGTTGAGGAAAAATCCCAGCATCATCGGACCGGGCCCGTTGATCGTCATCGAGACGGACGTTTTGGAGTCGCACAGGTTGAAGCCGGAGTAGAGCCGTTTAGCGTCGTCAAGACAGCTGACGGACACCCCGGAGTTTCCGATCTTACCGTAGATATCGGGCCGGCGGTCGGGGTCGGCGCCGTACAGCGTGGTCGAATCAAATGCCGTCGACAGGCGCCGCGCGGGCATGTCGTAGCTGACGTAATGAAACCTGCGGTTGGTGCGCTCCGGGCCGCCCTCACCGGCAAACATGCGGGTGGGATCTTCGCCCTGTCGTTTGAACGGAAACAGCCCCGCCGTGAACGGAAACTCGCCGGGAATGTTTTCCTGGAGGTTCCACCGCAGGACATCGCCCCACGCTTCATATTTCGGAAATACTACGCGGGGAATGCGCGTGTGGGACAAACTTTTGGTGTTCGTATCAATTTTGATATCTTTGCCGCGGACCTGAAACGTGAATACGTCTTCGTCGTACCGGCAGCGTTTTTCGGGCCACCCCTCTATGATCTCCATGTTATGCGGATCAAAATCGAGGCCGATCTTGTGGAATGTCTCTTCGAGGTCCTTCGCCAGGCGATCCCTGTCGTCAATTTCGCTGGACTGGAGTGTTTCGATCGTCTTCCGAATGCCGAACAGTTTCTGGGCGACGTCACACTGCTTGTCCACCCACTGGTCGTACCCGCGATTGGACTCCGAAATCTCGGAGAGGTACCGCACGCGTTTCGGTGGGATAATAAACACTTTTTCCGACATCTCGTCGGATATCACAAAGTCGGACTTCAGGTCGGCGCCCGTTTTGTCCACAACCAAATCCATAATCGTTTTATACAAACGGTTGACGCCGGGATCATTGAACTGCGACGCGATGGTTCCGTGAATCGGCAACGACTCGTCGGGTGTCTCGAACAGGTGGTGGTTGCGCTTGAACTGTTTGCGAACATCGCGCAACGCGTCCTGTGCGCCACGCTTGTCATACTTGTTGATGGCGATCATGTCGGCATAATCCAGCATGTCGATTTTCTCGAGCTGTGTGGCCGCCCCGTATTCGGGGGTCATCACATACAGGCTCAAATCGGAGTGATCGACGATTTCGGTGTCCGCCTGGCCGATACCCGACGTTTCCAGAATGATCAGGTCGTATTTCGCCGCCTTCAGCACCTGGATTGCTTCGGTGACGTGCGCGGACAAAGCCAGATTTGATTGACGCGTGGCCAGCGATCGCATGTAGACGCGTTTGTCACGGATCGAGTTCATGCGAATCCGGTCACCCAGGAGCGCACCACCCGTTTTGCGTTTGGACGGGTCGACCGATACGATGCCCACCGTTTTGTCGTCAAAATCGATCAGAAACCGGCGAACGATCTCGTCTACCAGAGAGGATTTGCCCGAGCCCCCGGTGCCGGTGATTCCCAACACGGGCGTTTTTGCCTTTGAGGCCAGATTGTGGACCTTGTCCAGGCCGTCCTTCGACAGGTCCGGAAAATTTTCCGCGGCAGATATGACCTGCGCGATGGCAACGGGATTCTTGTCGGCCAGCTTGTCGAACGCACCGTTCAGATCCTTGCCCGTCGGGAAATCGCTCTGCTCCACCAGGTCGTTGATCATTCCCTGCAGCCCCATTTCGCGGCCGTCGTCGGGTGAATATATACGGGTGATCCCGTATTCGTGCAGTTCCTTGATCTCTTCGGGAAGTATGACGCCACCACCACCACCGAATATCTTTACACCGCTGGCGCCTTTTTCCTGGAGCAGGTCGTACATGTACTTGAAGTACTCGATATGACCGCCCTGGTACGACGTCAGCGCAATCGACTGGGCATCTTCCTGTACCGCGGTATCAACAACTTCCTCGACGGAACGGTCGTGGCCGAGGTGAATGACTTCCACGCCGGTTCGCTGGATGATCCGGCGCATGATGTTAATGGCTGCATCGTGGCCGTCAAACAGCGAAGCCGCCGTGACAACCCTGATCTTGTTCTGTGGTTTGTATGGTTCGACTGTTTTCATATACTTCCGGTTAACGTTTGGGCGGATATTGGGACATGATTTTTCCGACAACTTTTCTTATCTCTGCATCCGTTTTTTCGGGTGACCGGTTCCCTTCGTCGAGTGGTTTCTGTCCGGCGCCGCGCCAGACCAGTTGCTGAGATTTGGCATCGATCATATCGATGATCAACGTGCCTTGTTTGTAGTTGTAAACGTCGACTTCGCGGCCTCCCCACCCCCAGTAGGCATCACCGTACCGGTATCCCCAGTCGGTCACCTGAACCTTATCCTTGATTCCGACGTGGTAGACGAGCAGGACGTCGGGATTTCCAGCGTTGGGTATGATTCCCTTTTCCGCCAGGGCGTCGGCCACCGCGTTCTTGATTCGTTTGTCCAGCAGATCGTTCTGCTGCACCGCCGTTTTGGCGTTACCCGGCGGGGCGGCCGACTGCGGGATCCAGTCGAAGGTCTTGTAGTCCACAAATGGGGCATTTACGTCGTAGTCGTAGTTGACGCTGATGGAAGAGCCGCAGCCCGACACCATCAGCAGCGCGGCTACTAGAAGTAACGCTCCGGTTTGTCTCACGATCGACCTCCTCGTCTATCGGATTTTTCATTAAGTGGGGTACAACGATCAGATTTGCAGTTGATTCAATAGCAATAGATTAGCACCGACGGCCCGTT
>CAYUDF010000579.1:0-2901 GCA_964443465.1 uncultured bacterium | reverse complement strand
TTGATCGTGCTGCCTGTGCCGACAATGGAGCTCCAAAGGTGAGTCCCGGCGGAACTGAATGCGGCCACAAACAGGGAATTAGTGCCGGAAAGCACCCCTCCTCCAAAATCGATCGAGCCGTTCGGGATCTTGCCCGCGATGTAGATGTTTCCTCCCGGGCCTGTCGCCACGGCGTCGATTGTGGGGCCAAAATTCAGCGGGGTGAATTGAAGACTCCAGACGTGATTGCCGTTGCCGTCGAATCTGGCCAGAAAAACGTCACCCGAGAAGAAGTTGATGGGCGTCAGGGTACCGCCGCCAAAATCCACCGGGCCGAAAAAAGTGCCCGCCGAAGCCACGAAACCGGTACCGTCCAGCGAACTGACGCCGCCGGCCGCTGAGAACCCCTGGCTCCAGTTGTGATCCCCGATTGCCGCATTTCCCGTGGAAAACACGACAACCACTGTCAGAATTGTTAAAAAAGCGATGCCGCAGCGCCGCCGTAGAACAGATATTGTCATGATGAATACCTCCTTCATTGTTGTATGGCGACGTCAGAGGCCGGGACCGGTCATTTATTTTTAAAAATCGGGCTCCGAAAAACATTCAATTCTGTTGTATATTTAACCCGGTATTGTACGGGTTGGTCGCTGAAACGACCGAAAACAACTTCCTCTGGCAAAGAACGTTATGGACCACGATAAAACAGAACACCTGTATTTGGCGCTGCGGGCTATCCGGGAGGTCAGCCGCCTTCTTATCAAGGTGAAAGACCGGACGCTCCTCCTCCAGTCAATCTGTGAAACCCTTATCAATAACCGCAGCTATTACAACGCCTGGATCGTTGTGATAGACGATTCCTGCCGGGTGATCGATACAGCCGAAGCCGGTTTAGGCGAAAACTTCCGCCCGATGCGGGATCGCCTGGAACGGGGGGATTTTACCGAATGTGGGCGCCGGGCGCTGGCCGGGGATTCGGTGGTGGTAATCGACGAGCCGTACGAGGCGTGCCTGGACTGCCCGTTGTCGGAAATGTACAGCGGCCGGTCGGCCATGACGGTGAGACTGGAGAACGAGGGTAAGATTTATGGGTTGCTGTGCGTTTCTATCCGAAGACCGTTCACAAAGAACAGGGAAGAGCACGAGCTGCTGGAGGAGATCGCCGGGGACATCGCATTTGGGTTGAGTAAAATTGCCCTGGAAGAAGAACTGAAAGAGAATCAACAGAGTTTCCGGGACCTGGTGGAAAACTCGTCCACCGGAATCCTGATTGTTCAGGACGGGATTGTTGTTTATCGCAATCCAGTTCAGGAGATTATATCGGGTTCCTACCACTCTGAAGGGGAAAATCTGGAATTTGACAATGTCCATCCCGACGACAAACCAGAAGTTGAACATTTATATAGCAAGGTTTTGAGTGGGGCGGAGAAGTCGATACATTTAAACCTGCGTTTTTATCCGACGGGTAAAACGAACCGGGCCAATATGAAATGGGTTTACTTCCAGGCAAGTGATATTGACTACAAGGGCCGGCCAGCGGTGCTCATTAATATGATCGATATCACCGAATCCAAGGAGCTGGAACAGCTGGTTGTTGTAAAAGACAAAATGGTATCGCTGGGACACATTGCCGCCGGTGTGGCGCACGAAATCAGGAACCCCTTGTCGGGTATCAATATTTACCTGAACACCCTGGAAAACCTGATGGAAGAGTCATCAAATCCAGATATGACCCGGCAGATAATCAGCCAGATTCAGTCCGCGTCCACTAAAATCGAATCCATCATTAAGCGCGTTATCGATTTTTCAAAACCCGGCGAACTCCGACTGGAGTTGTCCGATGTCAACAACCCCGTCGAGGAGGCGCTGGCGCTATCGTCCGTCACAATGCGGAAGCGCAACGTTAATATACGAAAAGACCTGGCGCCGGATCTGCCGCATTGCAATATCGATCCAACCCTGATCGAGGAGGTCGTACTGAATCTGGTCAACAATGCTGCGGAAGCCATGGTCGGCATGGAGGGCGACAAGCTGATCGATGTATCTACAAAAAACGAAAACGGAAATGTTCTCGTAATCGTCTCTGATTCCGGTCCGGGAATTCCTCCGGAGCTCAGGACAAAAGTACTTGAACCTTTTTATACGACTAAAAGCAGCGGGACCGGCATAGGACTCAGCCTTTGCTACCGTATTATTTCGGATCACGGTGGTAATCTGTCGGTCGGGCAGGGCAGACAATCGGGCGCTGAATTTGTGGTGAAGCTCCCCGTGGGAAGAGAAAAATGAAAATTGAGTATGAAATTTACGTGGTGGATGATGAAGAGACCATTCGCGAGGGAATCGCCCTGCATCTCGGTGGAGAATACCGTATCACACCGTTTGCCGACGCGGAATCTGCGTTGAAACAAATGGCCGGCAAACCTCCTGACCTGGTGCTGCTCGACGTAGGACTGCCGGGAATGAGCGGTATCGAGGCATTGGAGCGGTTCAAACAGTTTGATCCGCACGTCGAAGTCATCATGATCACCGCTTACGAAGACGTTAAAACGGTTGTTTCCGCCATGAAACTGGGCGCCCGCGACTATGTCGTGAAACCACTCCACATGGACAGTTTGCAGATCTGCTTGAGAAACGCGCTGGAGACCGTACGGCTGCATAAAGAAATTCGGTTACTGCAGGAAACCTATCTCCGGGAACATCTTCCGATGATCGTGGGGAGCAGCGACGCCATCCGGGATGTGATGGATCTTATCAGCACGGCGGCAACCAGCCCGGACACGCCGATCCTGATTGTTGGCCCGACAGGAAGCGGCAAGGAGCTGATCGCGAGCGCGGTTCATTATCGCAGCCCCAACTTCAAAGGGCCGCTGGTGACGGTTAACTGCGCGGCCATTCCAAAGGATCTCATCGAGAGCGAGCTGT
>CAYUDF010000578.1:0-2914 GCA_964443465.1 uncultured bacterium | reverse complement strand
AAGGATCTGATAGAAGCCCTCAAAGGCTCCGACCTGCCGATAAAAACGATCGAGGAACTCAAAAACGAGGTCGAAGCGATCGTCGGCAAGCCGGACTTACCGGAAAAGTCCGACGAGCCCATCGCCGTTATCAAATGGGTGGACGGCACCATTATCGATACCGTTTGGAAGGTGTAACAGGTCCCGCTGTAAAACTTCGCTTTATCCAGACCGGCCTGGGGCGATCAGTCCACCAACGTGGACGGTTCGCCCCAGGTTTTTCCGATTACGATTTCTTTTAACGGTTTTCTGGAACGCGGTTTGGTGTCGCGCTCCCGCAGCGCGTCGGGCAGTACCGACGGATCGGCTGCGTATCCAATAGCGAACGCAGTTACCACGTCAAAGTCCTCCGGGACGGCGAATTCCTCGCGGGCCTTGTCCGGCAGAATCCCCGCCATCTGGTGTACGGACAGCCCCCTGGCCGTCGCTTCCAGCGTCAGCGTGGCGGCCGCCAGGCCCAGGTCGTGCAGCGCAACACCGTTTGGTTTGCCGTTGTGAGTAAACGTCTTTTTGTAGATTCCCAGCATCAGTACCGGGGCCTGCCCCGCCCAGTCCTGGTTATGCTCGTTCAGACAGGACCGCACGCGATCGTAAAGTTCCCCGTCTTCGCTGGTCGCGACAACAAAACGCCACGGTTGTTCGTTAAACGAAGACGCCGCCCACCGCGCCGCTTCCAGAATCGACAGGAGGTCCGCCGGCGGAACCGGTCTCGAGTCCAGGCCATAAGGGCTCCAGCGGTCTGCTATGACTTCCAGCACGGGATGTGTCGTATCGGCTTTTTTGCTCAATTCCAGCTCCTTGTAAAAATTTCATTTCTAATCAAGATCGAACAGCAGCAGTTCCGCGCGTTCAATACCCGTCAGATTGATTAAAGTCTCATCGCTGATCGCGGCGCCGTCGCCGGCGGATACCGGGGTTCCGTTTAGTTCGGCGTCGCCAGTGGCAATATGCAGCCACTGGTGGCGGCCCGTCTCCGGCCGGTACTCAACCGCTCCTCCCTGCTCCAGCACCGTCGCGTACACCAAAGCGTCCTGCCGGATGGTAGTTGATCCGTCGCGGCCGTCGGGAGAAGCGATCAGGCGCAACCTGTTGAGTTTGTCGGTAGTTTCAAATGATTTCTCTTCGTAACCCGGTTCGATATTCATCGTGTCCGGTTCGATCCAGATCTGAAGCAGGTGAAGAGAATCCGTTTTTGACGCGTTGAACTCACTGTGGGTGATGCCGGTGCCGGCGCTCATGCGCTGAACCAGCCCGGGCGTGATAACGGACACACTGCCCGTGCTGTCACGGTGCGCCAGAGATCCATCCAGAACGTACGTGATGATTTCCATGTTGTCGTGGGGGTGTTCGCCAAACCCCGCACCGGGGCTGATACGATCGTCGTTTAACACGCGCAGCGATCGAAATCCCATAAACTCGGGATCGTAATATCGCGCGAACGAAAACGTAAACCTCGTGTCGAGCCAGCCATGATTCGCGTGACCACGGTCTTCGGATTTTCTTAAATTGATCATAATACCTAATATATTGACCGTGACACCGGCGGGCCAATATTTATTTGGCATCGCTAATATATAACACATAACCTCCTACTTACCAACTACTTAAAAACGGTTTTCCGGTCGAGTATGTGCTGTTCGACGACGAAGGGCACGGATTCCGGAAAAATAAAAACCGCATCAAGGCTTACAAAGTGGTCCTCGATTTCCTGGAGGAACACCTCAGGGGTGTCACACCCGTAGCGTCGTTTTGACGGGATTGCCCGATAATGAATACAGGGATTCCGCTTGTCGCCGGTCGGGGTTTGATCTAGAATCCCAAATCGATAAGGGATGGAAAACACTCAGCCGTAGGAGGCACTTGATGAATTATAAAGCTGCACTCGCTCTCGTTATCGGACTACTGATCTTTGCGTCGCCCATACTGGCGCAGCAGGATACAACAGGGGCCCCAACGACCCAGCCCAAAACGAAGAAGGCTCCTCGCCTGGATATCATCCCCATGGGAGGATACGTATGGACGCTTTCCCGGAGCGCAACCTATAACGCGGCTGGCGGGGAAATCGACTTAAAGGACGGCGGTTACTATGGTATCGCTATTGATATCTACGCGATACCCGTTATGCAGATACGGCTCCTCTACCGCCGCCAGGATACGCAACTGACATTCAAGCGGGGTAGTGGTGGCATTACGGAAGATCTCGGCGACATGGCCGTTGAGTACTGGCACATCGGCGTTGTCAAGGGAATGCAGAAGGGTAAAATACTGCCGTTCTCCACTTTCTCTCTTGGCGGTACACGATTCGCTTACGATGGTGGTGACGACTGGAAATTTTCTCTGCTTTTTGGTCTTGGCGCCAAGGTCCACTTAAACGACAGATTTGGCATCATGGTTGCCGGGCAGCTGCCGATATCGATAACCGACGCTTTTGTGGGGGTCGGAACAGGCGGAGTGAGTCTCGGCGGCACCGGCATCACCCAGTTTGATGTTACCGGTGGCATCATAATTACGCTCTAGCGCAAACACTCAGTGCGCTGCTACGACAAAAGCGGGGCGGCTCTTCGAGCCGCCCCGCTATTCACTGAAATTTCCTGCCTGATCAACTTTTATAAACCGCACTAAAATAGAAAACCTGCCACCGAAGTGGCAGGTTCACCGGAAATTAATTTTATGGCGGGCCGGACAATACGAACCTCGAACTTTTGAACCGTTCTTACAGGCCCTACTCTCCTCGTAGAAGTCCGTCTCAGAGACTCTGCCCCCCAAATTCTGGCTCACAGGGGGCAATTGCCTGCCTAATCCGTGCGCTGCCGAACTTATGACCGCTTCTTCCTTGAACTCCGGGGTATATCTTTGGCTAGACATTGACTCCTCC
>CAYUDF010000577.1:0-2916 GCA_964443465.1 uncultured bacterium | reverse complement strand
CTGGTCGATTCGACTGGAGGGAACTCGATGTACGGCACCGGCCTTACGCCAGGAGTTCCCTACTACTTCCGTGTGACCGCGCGAGGGGCCGGAGGCACGAGCCCATCTTCCAACGAGGTGTCGGCCATGATCGACACGACCACGCCGGTGCCGCCGGTACAACCGGGCAATCTCTCGTCGCTCGGGCAGAACTATCCCAATCCCTTCAACCCCACAACGGCGATCCCGTACGCCATCGTCCGGCCAGGGCGCGTCACCCTGTCCATCTACCTCGTCGACGGCAGTCTGGTACGGCGCCTCGTCGACAAGGACAAACCGCCCGGCCAATACCAGACCGAGTGGAACGGCCGCAACGACTCCGGTACTCGCGTGAGCAGCGGTGTATATTTCTGCCGTCTCAGCGTGGGCACTACCGTGCTGTCACGATCCATGACGCTACTCAAGTGAGCCCCTGACGGCCGCTAGAAGTAAAAAGTCGCGCCGAGAGCTCCACTACTGAATATCCCCACTCTCGTTCCTCCGCTGGCGAACTCCAGCGACAACGGATAGAGATCAGCGGAAACGGCGAGCCGCTTCGAAAGCATGTGCTCGACCCCACCGCCAAAGCCGAGACCTGTGCGCGTGTCCACGCCGGAGGCTGCGTTCGTAATAAACGCGATAGAACCTCCTAGCCCGAACATGGTTCCTCCCATCTGCTTCACCTTGACCAGCACCTTGCCCCCAATAAGCATGTTGGTCAGGCTCTCGCCTGTTCGAACGGAGAACGACGCGCCAAGCAGCACCTTCGGCAAATTGAAGGAAACCGTGGTTGTAGTGAGCGGTTCATTATCCACCATCGAGTAGCCGCCGAAACCGACGCCGAATTTCGTCTCTGGTTCAGACGATGACGGCGGATCATCCGCCAGGGCTGTGAGCGGCAGGAGAAGCATCAAACAGACAACGGTAAGCAGACTCGTGCAATTGCGAAGAGACATGAGAGTCCTCCTGGAACGAATTGGAGAAGTGCGACAGTTGAATCTTGCGCATAAGGTATCATCGCTCGCCGGAGTCTGGCAACTGCAAAAAGGGTCCCGTTAGAACGCCAAAGGAGGACACCCATGCCCACTGGACGTACGCCTGGGAAAGATCCAAATGAAAAGCACGTAGTGACCTGCCCCCTGTGATCGTACCACTTCTTGAACTCCACTCTGCATGATTTAGTCTCCCCTTCAAGCAGCAGCCTCGATAGCCACCGGTGCTGGCGGACGATAGCCAAGCGAACTGTGCGGCCGCTTCCAGTTGTATTCTCTGCGCCACCGTTCGATGAGCACCTGTGCTTCGATCAGCGTGTAGAAGATCTCTCCATCCAGGAGCTCGTCGCGCAGCTTGCCGTTGAACGACTCGATGCATCCGTTCTCCCACGGACTGCCCGGCTCGATGAACAACGTCTGAACACTCACGCGTGTACTCATCAACGATCGTCAGCATTCGGATCACCCGTCCGTCGTGCGTACGGTCCATGACGAAGTCGTACGACCACACGTGATTGGGATGCTCCGCGCGCCGGCGCACGCACGAGCCATCATTGAGCCACAGCCGACTCCGTTTCGGTTGCTTTGTCGGCACCTTCAGGCCTTCCTGACGCCAGATCCGCTCCACTCGCTTGTGGTTCACTCTCCATCCTTCCGCTCGATGCATTGCCGTAATGCGCCGGTACCCGTAACGTCCGTACTCGCCGGCCAGCGCTACGATTCGGGCAACGAGTATCGGTTCATCGTCTTTCACTCTCGGCTCATGCCGCTGTGTCGAACGAGCCTGTCCCAACAACCGGCACGTCCGCCGCTCTGACACGCCCAGCTCCGTGCACACGTGCGCCACTGCACGCCGCCGTCGGGCCGGGCCTAGAAGTTTCCCGACGACACTTCCTTTAAGATAGAGATGTCGAGCGCCTGGTCCGCCACCAGCTTCTTCAGTCGTGCGTTCTCTCGTTCGAGCTCCTTCAAGCGCTTCGCCTGGTCGATTTTTGAAACGTCCGCTGGCCAATGGAGAGGCGTCTGTGCCTGCTGCGGCGACGTGAGTGTTTGGGTGGCCAAAGAGACGGTGATAAACGCAGGAATGGCTTGAGGATCACTCTGGAAAAAGCCGACAGAGCGGGTGAGGGGGACATATCGGTGGATCGACGGGCGCGGAGGTTGTAGAATGGGAGGCTACGAGGCTAAAATAGCGTTCGAAATCCCTATCCTTCACATCACACTGTGTTTCGCCCCACTTGTCGTAGCCACGGTTATTTTCGGAAATTTCTGAGAGGTAGCGCACACGGTTGGGCGGAATGATATATACCTTTTCCGCCATCTCGTCGCTGATTTCAAAATCTGACTTCAAATCGGCGCCGGTTTTGGCCACGATCTTGTCCATAACCGTTTTGTACAAGCTGTTTACGCCGGGATCGTTAAACTGGGAGGCGATAGTGCCGTGGATTGGCAGGGTGTCGTCGGGATCATTAAACAGATGGTGATTACGCTTGAACTGCTTGCGGACATCGCGTAACGCGTCCAAAGCCCCGCGTTTGTCAAACTTGTTAATTGCTATGAGGTCGGCAAAATCGAGCATATCTATTTTTTCGAGCTGGGTGGCGGCGCCGTATTCCGGTGTCATCACGTACAGGCTGACATCGGAGTGATCAACGATTTCGGTGTCCGATTGCCCGATGCCGGAAGTTTCCAGGATAATCAGATCATATCGAGCTGCCTTCAGCACCTGGATGGCCTCGGCGACGTGCTTCGGCAGCGCCAGGTTGGACTGCCGTGTGGCCAGCGAACGCATGTACACCCGTTTGTCACTGATCGAGTTCATTCTTATGCGATCACCAAGCAACGCTCCACTTTCATGTACGTCCTGTATCTTAAAAATCTTGTGCCGGTATTGCAGCTTGTTCTG
>CAYUDF010000576.1:0-2924 GCA_964443465.1 uncultured bacterium | reverse complement strand
AACGGGTATAGACTCCTTAATGTTATATAATTAGTCTAATACCCGGAGGGCTGTCTGGCCCGAACGGGTACAAACTTTTCAGGGAACCTCACGGCCGAAATCTTGTCCAACAGTCGGCTCAGGTGGATAGCCTGGACGGTTGATACGCACGAGAGGTTCTATCATGTTTAATTGCAATGTGTTATATGTGGCGGTTGTCAACCGTGACGTTACGCCGATTTTACTGTATCTTAATTTGAACGATGGATATAAGAACCGGCACGCGGGAGGACGAACGCGCTCACAGTGAACAGCTGATTCGTTCGACTCTCGCGGGTGATAACAAAGCGTACGACGAGCTGGTCCAGCTCCACCAGAGATTCGTTTTCAACCTGTGTTACAGGTTACTGGGGGATTACGATGAAGCGAACGATTGCGCCCAGGACGTGTTTATTGCTGTTTTCCATTCGCTCAAGAATTTCCGATTCGAATCGGCCTTTAAAACCTGGCTTTATCGCGTAACGGCCAACACGTGCAAGAACCGGATGCGATCACTCGAATACAGGATCAAGTCGAAGAAGGTCCGTTTGGATAACGAAAACGAAGATGGTTACAAGGTACAGGAACTCAGTGACGAACGGCAATCACCGGCCGACGAACTGAAACGCAAGGAACTGGGCCAGCTGATCCAGGCTGCGATCAACCGGTTGCCCGCCGACCAGAAACTGGTAGTGGTATTGCGTGACATGGAGGGCCGGACTTACGAGGAAATCCTGGAGATCACCGGGTACAAGCTGGGAACGTTGAAGTCGAAACTGTCGCGGGCCAGGTTGAGGCTCCGGCAGGCGCTGGAGGGCGCTATCTGATGGAGTGCCGTGATGTGAAAAAACTGCTGTCCGAGTACATCGATGGTGTGCTTGTCGAAGGCCAGGTTCCAGTGGTCAAGCAACACCTCGGTACCTGCAGCGAATGCAAAGCGGCGTATGAAACGATGAACCGGATGATCGATGTGATGCGTGATATGGATACCGTGTCCGAACCGGCGGACTTTGGCGCCAGCGTCCGGGCAAGGCTGCAAACACAGCCTTCGTTGATTGACCGGTTCAGATCGCTGGTTTCCCCGCCATTGGTCAAGGTGCCCCTTGGAGTGGCGGCGGCGCTGATCGTGGCGTTTGCGATAACGCAGATTCCGGGTCCGGACCAACAGGTGCCCGTCGATACGGCCGTCACGGGAGAGTTGCAGTCGTTTGAAACCACCTCCGAGCCTTCAACCGGCCGGCGCGAGAAAAAGGGTGAAGACCTGGAAGAAGAACCAGCGAAAGACCTCGCTGGATCGATCGCTCCCCCTGCATCGGGCGATGTCCTGGCCGGGAAAGCAACCGAAACTCCAGCTCGAAGTAACGAGGCCAAAAAAGAAGTGGTCGATTACGAAACTTCGTTGGCGACTGCCCGGCAGCGGGACACCGACATACCACCCGTCGGCAAAGACGACACGTCGAGCTATACCGAGGCTGTCGAAGTCGATGCGCTGGAGGATATACCGCTGACGGACATGCCGGCGATGGAGCAGAAAATCGCACAACCGTCGGCCCCGGCGTCTGAGCCCGCAGAGATCGACGAACGGTCGCGGATCACGACGGCGGTGGCTTCGACCGGCGGAACCATAATAGAGACAGAGGGCGATTCCGCAGGCGAAGTGGAGTACCTGATCGTCCGGTTGCCGGCGGACAGCATCTGGTCGCTCGTCCGAATCCTCGGGGAAGATACCGAACTGATCACTGCTTCAGAGTTCGACGCCTTTGGACTCCAGGAGAAGCGATCCGAAACGGAAATGAATCGGGTGCAGGCCTTTCGTTCGGTCGCGACAGAGTCGTTGAGAAAGTCCAGGGCCGCGATCGACTCTATTTTTGTCCGGATCCTTGTCAAATAACCAGTTAGCGATTATCCACCGCTGAGACCAGAAACCGCAAGACACCCCACGCCGACGTGTTATACTGTCTCAATTCAATTTTGTAATCTTTTTATCCACACTCGGTAGGAGGATACCGCCCATGCGCGTTTTTCTTCTTATTGCGCTGATACTGTCCGTTTTCAGCGGTGTAGTAACCGCCGACGGCGACAGCGAGCGCTTTTTCCCGTTTGAATATGAGAACTACGTTCTCGACAACGGTTTCCAGTCGGTGTTGATACCGATCAAGGGCAGCGGACTGGTAGCGTACTACACGGTAGTCCGAACCGGCAGCCGCGACGAATGGGAACCCGGCAGGAGCGGTTTCGCACACTTTTTTGAACACATGATGTTTCGCGGTACAGAGAAATACCCGGCGGAGGTTTACAACCGCATCGTGAGTGAGATGGGTGCGGACGCCAATGCTTATACCACCGATGACTATACATGTTACTACATGGTGATCCCGGCCGCGCAGCTGGACCAGGCGATGGATCTGGAGAGCGACCGCTTCCAGAACCTTTCTTACGAGGAGGGGCCGTTTCGCACCGAGGCTGGGGCGGTTTACGGCGAGTATCGGAAGAATTTCACCAGCCCGTTTCGCCAGGCTCACGAAAAAATGATGGACACCGCGTTCGACAAACACACGTACAAACACACCACGATGGGTTTTGAAGCGGACATCATCGACATGCCGAATATGTACGAATACAGCAAGTCTTTCTTCCAGCGGTATTACCGGCCGGAGAACTGTGTGCTGATGATAGTGGGTGATTTTGAAGCGGCAAACGTCAAGGCAATGATCAGTAACTACTACGGCAAGTGGGCAAAGGGTTACGTGCCGCCGCAGATCACGCCGGAACCCTTTCAGACGGGTGAACGCACGGCTGAGGTGTCATACCCGGGCCGTACGCTGCCGCTGGTGTGGATTGGTTACAAGGGCGACGCCTTTAACGCGTCGGACAAACAGGTTGCTTCCGCATTTCTGCTTGCCGAC
>CAYUDF010000575.1:0-2926 GCA_964443465.1 uncultured bacterium | reverse complement strand
CAATCCCACAATCCTTCTTTGCTGCGGCGAAATGAGCGGCGACCTGCACGCGGCCATACTGGTTCGCGAACTGAAGAAACGACTGCCCGGCGCCCGAATTCTGGCCATGGGTGGAGACCTGTGCCGCGAGGCCGGCGCCGAACTTGTTTTTCATTACCAGAACTACCACGTCCTCGGTTTTTCCGGCGTGCTTGCCAACCTGCCCCGTTTTCTGCGTCTCGAAAAATCTTTAAAAAAGCGCCTCAACGACGGCGTCGATCTGTTCATCCCCGTAGACTATCCGGGGCTTAATATCCGGCTGGCGCGGCACGCGCACGCGCGGGGTGTTCCGGTGCTGTACTACATCAGTCCCCAGTTGTGGGCGTGGGGCGCCGGAAGGATTCAAAAACTGAGGCAGGTCGTGGACCGGATGGCGGTGATCCTCCCGTTTGAGGCCGAAATGTACCGGAAACACGACGTTGCCGTTGAGTATGTCGGACACCCTTTTGTGGTCGATCACGAGCTGCCCGATCCGATACCGCCGGGGGACAGACAAGGGGTGGGATTGCTGCCGGGCAGCCGCGTACAGGAAGTTCAGCGAATATTGCCGGTACTGTTGTCAACGGCAAGACGTATGAACCGGTCAAACACCGGACTTCGTTTTTTTATCGGCAAAAGCGCGGCCGTCCCCGATTCTCTATACGATTCACTGGTGTCGGCCGGCGGCGAAGGTCTGGACGTCCACCTGGACCCCGACGCGGTAGGCGTGATGTCACGGTCGCGATTGTTACTGGTCGCGTCAGGGACGGCGACACTGCAGGGCGCGCTCCTCATGACTCCGCTGATTGTTGTCTATAAAGTCTCAACGGTGAACTACCTGGTGGCGAGCCGTGTGGTCAAAATTCCCAACATCGGCCTGGTAAACGTCGTCCTCGGTGACGCTGTGTGCCCCGAATTTGTGCAGGGCCAAGCAAACCCCGAAAACATAACGCCGGCGGCGCTGGAACTGCTTGAAGATGATTCTGCGCGGGAAAATATGCTTTCACGGTTTGCTGAGTTGCGACAGATGTTATCCGGGGGTGGAGGTTGCGCCCGTGTGGCGGAAATTGCAGCCGAATTGATGGAGGCGCCATGAGCGCCGATATCACCCTGATCGCACTCGCGGGATCGACTGTGATCCGATGTCTTGGATGCACCTGGCGCATAAAAGAAATCAATCCCGAAATGGACCAGCGTGCGCGCGACCACTTTCCGAACATCATTTATACGATCTGGCACGGCCGGATGCTGGTGAACGCTTTTACCCACCGCAACCGCAACATGCAGATGCTGGCCAGCGCCCACCGCGACGGTGAGATCATCGGTCAAACGGTACGCAAGCTGGGTTTCGGCCACGTGAGGGGGTCCAGCACGCGCGGTGGCACCGGAGCGATTATCGCCCTGGCGGATAAGATCAAACAGGGGCTGGACGTTGGTATGACCATCGACGGGCCACTGGGCCCGCGGTACCGGGCCAAGCCGGGGCCCGTCCAGATCGCGAAGATGACCGGGGCGGCCATATTACCCGTAGTCGCCGCTTCCAGGTCGCACAAAACGCTGTCGACGTGGGACGCGTTCGAGGTGCCATATCCGTTCACCCGGGTACGCGTACACTACGGTGAACCGGTGCTTGTGCCACCAGACGCAGATTCGGACATTCTGGAAGGGAAGAGGCTGGAACTGGAAACCCGGCTTAATTCACTGATGGAGGCGGCTGACAATGCCCTCCGCCGTTAACAAAACGCGGGATATACTGTACCCCACCGGTGTCACCGGTACTGGCGGCGGTGTGCTTCGGCGGTGCCTGTTACCGGCACTGGTGCCCGCCAGCTGGTTGTACCAGGTCGTCTCCAACGCGATCAGGAGTGTACGGTCCGTGGACGGCGCCTTGGCGCCCGCGGAGGCGTTTGTGGTCTCAATCGGTAATCTGGAAGCTGGCGGCGGCGGAAAAACACCTCTCGCGCTTCACCTGCTCGAGCGGATCGCCGCAGACGGCGGCAGGCCGGTGTACCTCAGCCGGGGGTACGGATCGCCGTCCAACCGCCCGGATGTGGTGACCGTTATACCCGCGGATGGATGGCCCGGTCCCGTCCGGCTCCCGGACGGTGTGAGGCTGTTGCGGAGGGACTCGAGGGGGCTGGTGTCGCGAATCGGGGACGAGGGGGCCATGATAACCCGGCGGTGCCCGGGTGTGCCTTTGTTGTTCTCCTCGGACAAGAGACAGGCCCTGGATTCGGCCCTGGACCTGTTTCGACCGACACACGTGGTACTGGACGATGCTTTCCAGTCGTGGGGCGTTCCCCGGCACCTCGATATTGTGCTGGTCGACGGAGACCGGCCCTTTGCCAATGGTTGGTTGTTACCCGCGGGCCCGCTCCGGGAATGCCCCGAGGCTCTGGAACGCGCCGGCCTGGTGGGCGTGAACGGAGTTTCCGACGACGAGGCACTGGCGCGGGCGGAGGATCACATTTACAGTCAAATCGGAATACGGAAACCGGTGTTCGGGATCCGGCGGTCCATGCGGTTTTTTCAAACGTCCGGAGAATCGCTTTCCGCAACCGGAGATCTGTCCGCCGCCGTCTCCGCGATCGCGCGACCGGAGAACTTCGAGGCCGGGGTAGAAAAAAATGGATTTCCGGTGGGGGTATCAATCCGTTATCCCGACCACCATCGGTACTCGTTACGGGATCTGGAATGGATTCTGGGGGAGTCGGACCGCCGGAGTATCGAGCGAATCGTCACCACCGAAAAAGACTGGGCTAAACTTGCCGAACTCGACCCGCCACCCGGACGGTTTGTGGTGGCGCGGCTGGACCTGGAAATTCTGGGGAACGATCTTCTGGTGGAGATAAAAAAAGCCGCGGACTAAATCCGCGGCTTTTAATCCGGGCCGGAAAACCACCGGCCC
>CAYUDF010000574.1:0-2929 GCA_964443465.1 uncultured bacterium | reverse complement strand
ACGGTGGGGGTAATCGGTGTCAGGCCCTGCGACGGGCCTATAATTCTTAAGGAAAAGCGCATCGACGACGTGCGATATCGAGGAGATGTGAAAAAGATACAAATTTCTTAGGAGGGGGGAGAGAAACGGGGAGGGTCGGAGACCCTCCCCTTGAGATGAATCGGTTGGGCGTTTGCTGCTTACGCCGCCGATTCCTCAGTCGGTGGGGGCGGGGCGGCTGGCCCGGAGTCGTCCTTCGGGGGCTGGCCGCCCGCGTCGCGGCCAAAAGCCGTGAGCCCCCCAAGCGCGCCCAGTCCCATCGTCTCAACCGCCGTGGACGGGACAATAATCATTGAGCCCTTCTGGCGGAGTCCTTCGTACACCATGTTCATCGCGCGCAGGTGCAGTGCGACCGGGTTGTCCTTGTAGTGTTCGGACGCTTTGGCAAACTTCTCGGCGATTTCAGTTTCCGCCGTACCGAGGATGATCCGGCTCTGGCGTTCGCGTTCCGCCTGTGCCTGGCGGGACATCGCGTCCTCCAGTGCCTTCGGAATAATGATGTCGCGGATCTCTACGTCCTGGGTGGTGATGCCCCACGCGTTGGTTTTCTCCTGCAACAGCTTCTGGATTTCTGCCCCGAGCCGGTCGCGTTCCGATAGCAGGGTAGCGAGATCGTTCTGGCCGATTGCGTTTCGAAGCGCGGTTTGGGCGGAGAGAATCACAGCGTCTTCAAACTTTTCCACTTCCAGAACCGATTTCTGCGCATCCCACACCATCCAGAAGGCGATGGCGTCGACGCTGACAGGAACGGTGTCTTTGGTCAGTGTGGTTTCGGCGCTGAAGTCGGTGACACGGATTCGCTGGTCGACGAACTGGGCGACCTTGTCAACCACCGGTACCAGGCCGAACACGCCCGACTTCCTTAACGCCTTGAAACGCCCGAATCGCAGTACGACGGCGCGTTCCCATTGGTAGGCGATCTGTATCGATGTCGATAAAATCACCGCCAGTGCGATCGTGAACAACAGAACGTGGTGGTCGGGCCGCATATCCAGGTACACCAGCAGACAGTCGGCTGTCGCCAGAATAACGACGGCCTCCCAGACCTGGCTGACTCGAATCAGGCCTGCCAGCACCAGTGCCGATCCCAGAAACCACACGACGGCGTGCGGGTCGAAACCGTAGACATACAGATGAACGATGAGACCCGCCGCAAAAATCGCGGTCATCAACAGTACGTTCAGAGGGGCAAACCTGAAATCGGCCCGCATGGACGTGGCAAACCGTTCCAATGAAATATCGGAGAGAGAGGATCGGCTTCCAGCCGTTTTATTGGGTCCAGTCATGACGACGACTCCTTTCGCTGGCGCATTCCCTCGAGCACGTCGTCTATCGACAGCCCGTAGCTGGATGCGCGCGCCAGCAGATCAGTTAAAATCTGATCCAGCATTCGTTGTTTTTCCAGCCGGTCGATCTCCGGCTTTTTGTTGCCGATGAATGTGCCCGAACCCTGCTGGGTCTCCAGAACGCCTTCGATTTCCAGTTCACGATAGGCGCGGATCACGGTGTTCGGGTTGATCGAGAGGTCGACCGCGAGCTGGCGTACCGTCGGCAGGCGGTCTCCAGTTGCCAGATCGCCGCGGGCAATACCGAACTTGATCATTTCAATGATCTGCCGGTAAAACGGCACCCCGCTTTTGTGATCTATTGAGAATTCCATGTGGATCTCCTATAGTGTACTAGATAGCTAATGTACTAGATATATAGTACAATATATCTTCAGATTGTCAACCCCCCGAAGCAGAAAAATTTTCAGACCCAGGCTTGGAGTTGTATAACTGATAATAATACAATTAGTTAGGTGTGCAATAAATACGTTGGGCGATCTTCCCCGAGCTCCACAGGATCGAAGGATCTCGGGTAATATCCAACCAACCAAAAAGAAAGCCCCACTCCTGCCTGGGAGTGGGGCTAAGGATCCCAACATGAGGTTAGAATCTAGTTATTCGAAGCCCACTGTTCGTCAGCCTTGTCGGCGATTTTGGCCGCGTCGCTGTCAAACATCTTCTTTGCTTTGGCGCTGGAGAAGAGGTAGGTGACGCCGTCTTTAACGGTGAAGACGGTCGGATCACTCGGATACTTCTTGCCCATGGCCATCGCTGTCGCGCAGTGCCCGTCGTAGGCGACGCTGTATTTCGCCGGGTCCGCTTTGAACATCTTATCGGCCTGGTCATTGGCGAGCAGGATCAACGCACCGTCACGAACCGCGGTGATTTCCGGGCTGCCCGGTATCGCCTTGTTCATGGCCACGTAAGCCACCGGACAGTAGCCGCCGTACGCGGGATTGATCTCCGCCCACTTTTTGTCAGCCACGGCAATCGCTTTGTGCGCATCGGCGTTGAACATTTTTTTCGCGTCCGCGCTGGAGAACAGGTAGGTTACACCGTTTTCGACGGTGAAAATCGTCGGATCGCTATCGAGTTTCTTTCCCATTCCAACAGCCGTGGCGCAGTATCCGCTGTACGCAACCTGATACTTCGATGGGTCGGCTTCGAACATTTTCTTCGCATCTGCATTGCCAAAAGCATAATGCTTGCCCGCGAAATCCATCGAGATGTCGGGGGCGCCTTTAACAGCCTTGTTCATCACCACATAGGCTACGGGACAATAACCGTCGAACTCGGTTGTCGCCTCATCCGCGACGACCAGCCCGGCCGTCAATACGAGGGCGAGCGCCATGGCGCTCAAAATGATTTTATACACTGATTTCCTCCATTATTGGAAATGTTAGATTATCAAGTTTCTAGTCGCTCTCCGGTCGAATTCCCGGGTACTGGCAACCAGGTTAATTTGGAAGCTTCTGTGCGGTTAGTGGAAGATGTGAACCGGTCCTTACAAACAAAACTTCGATTATTATCGCATGATCACCAGCTTGCGCGTCTGTTTCACG
>CAYUDF010000573.1:0-2953 GCA_964443465.1 uncultured bacterium | reverse complement strand
ATCATGTTGTGTATCTCGTTGTATTATTAGTTGGTTGCAAATATATCTGAACGTACTAAATTAGTAGACCAGATTGTCGCTACTGTCAAGTCTAAACGGATTCCGGGGTGCAGTTATCTGTGGATATCGGTTTTGACACACTCTCCCCATTTTATCTACACTGTGGCCGTCGACCAGTGGAGGGAGAAAGAGGATAGATGAGGTTAACAACTCTTGTAAGCAGTATCTACGGAGAGTTACGCGGGTATCACCGGCTCAGTATACGTCGTACCGTGGGTTCCAACGCGTATCTGTCGTTCGAAGATATGCGGATAAAAACCGGCCGCTTGTTTGAACTGCGCGTCAAGGACGCGCTCGAACGGTTTCCGCAGTACGCCGAAAAGGTCCGTGTGTTTCGGGGCTCGTTACCCGAAAAGAACCACCCGATACGACCGGAGGAACTGCCCGTCTGGACACGCCAGGACCAGCGTGCCTTATTCGCCGCGCAGGAGCGTCCCGATGATTCGGCGTACACCCACCAGACAAGTGGCTCGACCAGTCTGCCCGTCACCTTCCACGTCACCCGCGAAAGTTACGAGTGGCGAAGTGCCGTTACGGATCGCGGCTACGGGTGGGGCGGGGCGGAAGAGGGGGCCAGGAGCTTTTTACTGTGGAAGGGAGCCAGTGGCGGGTCACCGATTGCGGCCCGGATCAAAAAGAAGGTTCACAACACCCTCCAGAGGCGTGTTTTTTACGATGCGTATCAGCAAATGGGCGACCGGGAAAACACCGAGTGTTGCCAGTTGATCAACAGGTTTCATCCGAGTGCTCTTATCGGATACACCAGTATGCTTGTGGGGCTGGCGCGTTTCGTCAGGGACAACCCCGGCGCGCTCCAGTGGAAAGCAAAAACGCTGGTGACGGCGGCGGAGGGCCTGCAGGCCGGGCAGAGGGAACTGCTCATGGAATACCTCGTAGACGAGGTGTTTTTGTCATACGGAAGCCGCGAATTCATGGGTGTCGGGATGGAGTGCCACAAACACGATGGATATCATATTTATACGGACAGCGTGTTGCTGGAGGTAGTCGACAGCAACGGTGCCCCTGTGGCTCCGGGTGAGTCGGGGCGTATCGTGATTACCGATCTACACAACCTGGCGACGCCGTTTATCCGCTACGAGATCGGAGATTTTGGAACAATGGCCGAAGACGGCCCCGGAGGCGTCTGTTCCTGCGGGTTGCCGTTTCCCCTGCTGAAAAGCGTTGATGGCAGACTCCAGGACCTGATCTATACGGTCGACGGCCGACAAATCACCGGGTTATTCGTGACGTATGTGATGCGCAAGTTCCACTGGATTGAGGGGTACCAGATAGTGCAGGACAGCCGCGAGGCCATCCTTGTAAGACTGCTCTCGCAGCGCGAATTGAGACCGGAGAACACCGCCGCGGTGACAGCGAAACTGCGTGAACGACTGGGTGAAAACATGCGGATCGAATATGAACGGGTGGATGAACTGTCACGCCGGGCGAGTGGCAAAATACAACTGGTGATTTCGTCGATCGGGGAAGACTGACGGGTCAGCGGATATCGGAAGAAAACCGTTCTACAGTACGCGCCTCGCCGTCGCATACCTCTTGCTGAAATATTTGTTGTCCAGCCGGTCGTATTTCACCTTTCGCGATCGCGTGGAGGCGTGTATGAACTCGCCGCTGCCAGAATAAATCCCCACATGGGTGATTTTTGTGCCGCCGTTCGTCCGGAAAAACACCAGGTCACCCGGTTTCAGCTCCGATCGGCTTATCTTCTGGCCAAAACCTGACTGCTCCCGGGAAGTCCGGGGTACGGCGATACCGAATTTTTTGTACACCGTCGTCACCAGCCCCGAACAATCCAGCCCGCCGGACGTGGTTCCGCCCATCCTGTAGGGGGTTCCGATATATCGTTTTGCTTCCTGGACGACCTCCCCGCCGTCGACGTCGCTGGGCGCTGCTTCGGCGACTTTGGCCGGTTTGGACCGGTACCGCGGCGACGCGGTACACCCCGCCAGTATCAGGAAACCCCCGAGGATCAGTATCGGTAAACGACTTCGATTCATGATGTTATTACTATGTGACGCCGGGTTTCTGTTCGGCAACTACAAAATAGTGGCCCGAAATCTGCTCTTTCATAACCTCTGGTTCATTGGTGGCAAAGATTGTGCCTTCCGGGCCGTTCGTTAATCTTCCGCGATCCTTATATCCAATTGACACGACGGTGGCGCGGGTTTTAACGTATAGATAAACATAAAGGAGACGGTTCGATGGAAATCTCGATCGAAAAAGCGGCTGTTGTCGGTGCGGGTGTGATGGGCGCGGCCCTCGCTGCCCACCTGGCGAACGCCGGTGTCCCGACGCTTCTGCTCGATATTGTTCCACCCGCGAGCGCCAAAATAAAAGGCGACCCCGACTCTCCTGCCTACAGGAATTCGTTTGCTGCCACCGGTTTGAGTAAAGCTTTAAAATCCAGACCCGCCTCGTTTTTTACACCGGCGGGCGCGCGGCTGGTGAGTGTCGGGAACCTGGAAGACGACCTGGAAAAGCTTCGTGATGTCGACTGGGTCCTTGAAGCGATCGTCGAGCGGCTCGATATCAAAAAACAGTTGTTCGAATCCATCGCGCCCTACCTGAAAGACGAAGCGGTGGTCACCACCAACACGTCCGGGCTTTCGATCAACGACATGGCGAAGGCGCTGCCGGAGGCGCTGCGGCCCCGCTTCATGGGCACACACTTTTTCAATCCACCGCGATATCTCCGGCTCCTGGAACTAGTCCCGCATACCGGTACCGATCCGGCCGTTATCGCCGCGATGGTGAGATACGGCGAGGAGATCCTGGGGAAAGGTGCTGTGTTTGCCAAGGACACACCCGACTTCATCGCGAACCGTATCGGGTGTTACGCGATGATGGGGGCGATTCGTGCGATGATCGAGGACGG
>CAYUDF010000572.1:0-2954 GCA_964443465.1 uncultured bacterium | reverse complement strand
AATTCTCCCAACTGACGATCCGAAATCCACGGGCAAACGGTAGATACAACACTTCGGGCGTCCCGAATCCCAGTCCCGAAGACAGAAAATCGGGCACAATCACGTTTGTGACACGCTGGTAGCGGATATGCGTGTTTTTAATAGACAGCACTCCCTCAATCGAATATTCGCCGGGCGGCAGGGCAAACTCCCGGGTCGGACGCGACCGCTTCTCGCGGCTGTGGGTTTCGTCGTAATCCTCCGCGATGGCGTCTCCCTGGACCACACCGGTGCGCACGATCTCGTTGTCACGATCCACCCTGCGGATGGTGACGGCCAGGCTGTACCGGGCCTTGAACACGCCGTCTTCCTTGAGGAAAACCAGGTTGTTGTAGGGGATTTCCGCCGTAAGCTTGATCGAGGGCGTTTTTTTGGCGGCGATAAACGCGCTTGCGTGCAGTACGAATCCACGTGCGGCGGCCGGGCCGGCGGCCGCAAAAGACAGCGCCAAAGCCACAAAGAGGAATAGTCGTCCTTTTTTGATCCAGAGTCGTTCCCGCACCGGCCGCTCCTGGTAAATCCGTGGGTGGATGGACAGATCTCTATGACAATGTAAGGCAGAGAAATCGCGCGCGGCAAGTCTAATCACTCGTAGCGCAGCGCTTCGACCGGGTCCATTCCGGCGGCCCGGCGTGCGGGATACAGTCCGAACACAAGACCAATAAACGCGGAAAATACCAGCGCCGTCACCGTCCAGAACACAGAAAAATAGAACGGAAATTGGATGAGACTGGAGACAAGGTACCCGAGCAACGTACCGAAAACAGTACCGAAAACCCCGCCGATTCCGGTGAGGGTGCTGGACTCTACCAGAAACTGCTGCATGATATCTCGTTTTCCTGCGCCCAGGGCCCTGCGCACGCCGATCTCGCGCGTGCGCTCGGCCACGGAAATCAGCATAATGTTCATCACGCCGATGCCACCTACGATCAAACCGATCGACGCGATCACCGTCAACACCAGCCCGATCGGTGTCGTGAATTTCCTGACCATCTCGAGAAATGACTCCGACGTCATAACGGCAAAGTTGTTGTCCTTACCCGGAGCCACCCCCCGCCGCACGCGAAGTACGCTGGTAATCTCCTCAATACCGTCGTCCAGCGTAAAACCGTCACGAACCGTCGCAGAAATGGACTCAAAATCATTGCGGGTCTGGAAGTCCTTGGCGTACGTCGTGTGGGGAATGAGAACAAAGTTGTCCGACATGGAACCCACAAAATGATGCCGCTTGGCGAACGTGCCGAGCACCCGGTACTGGCGGCCGCCGAAACGAACGCGTTTTCCGATCGGGTTCTGCTCGCCAAACAGATCCTGCGCCGGTCCGTATCCGAGTAACACGAGACGCTCGCGCCTGCTTTCCTCGACGTCCGTGTAGAATCTACCGCTGCCGACGGGAAGCGAGAAAATCTCGGCAAACGTGTGGGAGGCGCCGAACAGTTGCATCGGTGGAGTTTTCTTTGCGCCGTAAAAAACTTCGTAGTTTCGTTGCGGCTGAATCGCATAACACACCCGATCGAGAGAGGGGCAACCGGCGCGCAGAGCGGTTGCGTCGTCCGGCATCAACGGTTTGCGGCGCATCTGTTCTTCTGCGTCGTCGCCGCTGACCATCAGATCGGCCCGCTGGACATAAACGTAAGGCTTCCGGGCGGAAACCAGATCTTTGCTGATTTTACGGCTGAGGCCGGATAAAACGGTGACCATCATCAGGATCGTCATGACGCCGATCGCGACACCCAGTATCAGCAAACCCGAACGCATCCTGTGCAGGCGCACAATATCGATCGCCTGCTGGATATTCTCACGCCACAATTGTTTGCGTGCACCCGCGGGTTTTATTCCGGATTGGTCTGCCAAACCCAACCTCTTTACTCGTTACGAAGGGCTTCCACGGGGTCCAGCCGCGCCGCCTTCATCGCCGGGTACGTGCCAAACACCAGCCCCAGCACAACGGTCACAATAAAAGCAACCAGTACAATACCGCCGTTTACGCTGTAAGGAATCACAGTAAGGCCGGACACCACAGCCGCGATCAGAAACCCGATCAACATCCCGGCGATTCCTCCGAACACCGACAACGTGGCGGATTCCACCAGGAACTGCCACACAATCGCCAGTCGTCGCGCGCCGAGCGCCTTGCGAAGACCGATTTCCCGAGTACGCTCGGTTACGGCCACCAGCATTGTATTCATCAGCACAATCCCCCCCACAACCATTGATATACTGACCAGCGCGACCAGCGCGATCATGATTCCGCCACTAATCGATTTCCACACGTCGATCAGCTGATCGCTGGTCGAAATAAAAAAATCGTCCTTCTCCGCCGGACGCAACCGGTGGAGTGTCCGCATCAGAACTCGCGTTTCCTCTATGGTCTCATCCAGGAACCGGATGTCCTCCGTCTTCACTCGAATCGCCAGCGACTGCCCCGGCCCGAACAGTTTGCGATAGGCACCGACGGGAATAATCACATAACGGTTTCGGGTCTGGCCCAGAAGTGTCCCCAGGTCGTCGGCCACGCCAACTACCTTGAAGTGCCGGTTACCGATACGAATCAACTGCCCGATCGGATTTCGCGGTTTGATCATGGTGTTGTAAACATCCCAGCCAACCACGGCAACCTGGGCGTTTTCCCTGTCTTCCAGCGGCGCAATGTGCCGGCCCGTCCACAGATCGATTTTTTCCACATAGGGATACTCGTGGTCCCATCCGCGCACCTCTATGCCTTTTATATGGAGGTTGCGTACACCAACGCTCGCCTGCCCGGTTACGGTGCCGCTCACGTGCCGCGCCGATTCGACGCCGCGGCGAATCTCGGATACATCGTCAAGATCCAGGTTTGGATTGTATTTAACAGCTTGAGTAAACGCTTCCAGGTCGGTAATGGCCTCGAAAAAATTGACGCGACGGACTGTAAA
>CAYUDF010000571.1:0-2955 GCA_964443465.1 uncultured bacterium | reverse complement strand
TTCATAAATGATACAATTAAAATTTGCGAATGGGCTCGGGGACCGACTTTCAGATTCTCGATTGCACTGTTGATACTAGGAATATTACGGCTGACTTTCATGAATGTTGTGAACATATTCAGTGTGTGGTCAAGAGCGAGGTCCCGAAATGTGCCCTGGATCGGGATTATCAGGGAAACTGTCACCTGGTTTTTTCCCTACCATCGAACACGTTCGCACCGGTTTATTACGCTCACGTCGTTTCTATTCCATATCACCATCATGGTGACACCGATATTTCTGGCCGCCCACATCAGTCTGTGGCTGCGGGGTACCGGAATCGGCTGGGTCGCCCTTCCGCAAGCGTTCGCGGACTACCTGACGCTGATCGCAATAGTGACAACGGTGGCCCTGTTTCTGACCAGAGTTTCGTCGAACCTGGCGAGGACGCTGAGCCGGCCGCAGGATTACCTGATACTTCTGTTGATACTTGTTCCTTTTGCAAGCGGCTACCTCGCCATGCATCCCGGAATCAACCCGTTCAACTACAACGCGACGATGTTTATCCACGTGATGTCCGGAAATCTGATTCTTGTTTTAATTCCTTTTACCAAGCTGAGCCACGCCGTTCTTTTTCCGACGACACAACTGGTGTCGGAAATGGCATGGCATCTGGCACCGGGGGCCGGAGAAAAAGTGGCGTTGGCGTTGGGCAAGGAGAATGAACCGATATGAACAACAAAAACATGGCGATTCTCAACGACGTTACGCGATGTATCGGTTGTGAACAATGTGTCGAAGCGTGCCAGAAGGCAAATAAACTGCCGGGAGAACAACCGTGGCGCTGGCTGGAACACATCGACGACCTGTCAAGCGCGCGCTGGTCGACCATCGAACGGGTTCGATCCGGTAAGGGGGACCGTTTTGTCCGCCGCCAGTGTCTACATTGTGTCGATCCCGCGTGCGTTTCGGTTTGTATTGTTGGCGCTTTGAAGAAAACGCCCGAAGGCCCCATTGTATACAACAAGGATATCTGCATCGGGTGTCGGTATTGCATGATCGCCTGCCCGTGGGAAATCCCCCGGTACAGCTGGGAAGACCAGGTTCCGTATGTGCAGAAATGTGACATGTGTTACGAACGGGTTACCAGTGAAGGAAAACCTCCCGCCTGTGTTGAGGCTTGTCCTAACGGCGCAACAATATTTGGTGAACGCAACGAGTTGCTGGCGGAAGCGAAAAAGCGGCTTGCTGCCGAACCGGCTAAATACGTTCAGAAGATCTGGGGCGCGAAAGAAGTCGGGGGGACATCGGTCCTCTATATTTCCGACGTTGACATCAAGCTGACCGGCCTCGGAGAGCCCATTACGGATCCGGATCCGATACCCCACAGGACCACAAAAATCCTTCACCAGATGCCGAGCGTTTTTACCGGAATGGCCGTACTGATGGGTGGGTTGTGCTGGGTTATAAAACGGCGGCAACAGAACATGGCGGCGGCGATAGAGGCGGCGGAATCGGTTGTGGAACAGCCGGATACAAAAACAGACACCACTGACGAGGATATATAACAGGAAACGGAAACAATGAAGATTCGACTGACCAAAATTATACTGTGGTTTCTGGCCGGACTCGGTTCTACGATTGTTGTACTGCGCATACTTCACGGGCCGGGTTCGGTAACAGCTCTGACGGACATTATTCCCTGGGGAATCTGGAAAGGGTGGGGAGTGGTCGCGCTTGTTCCCATGGGGGGCGCCGGATTTACACTGGCCATGCTGGTGTACATCTTCGGCCTGGACCAGTTCAAGCCGGTTGTCAAAGGGGCCGTGCTGCTGGGGCTGATGTGCTACACCAGCGTTGCCGTCGGGCTGACAATGGACATCGGGATATGGTGGCGGATCGTGTTCCCGGTTTTTCACTGGCAGTATCACTCGGTATTGTTCGAAATCGCCTGGTGCATCATGTTGTACTTATTTGTGCTGGTCGTGGAATTCAGCCATGCCGTGTTCGAAAAATTTGAGTGGCGACGGGCGTTAAAGATACTGGAAAAAGTATCCATCGTTTTTGTGATATTCGGTATCAGTTTGTCGACGCTGCACCAATCATCTCTGGGGACCCTGTTTCTTGCCACGCCGTTCCGTCTGCATCCGCTGTGGCACACGGATCTTCTGCCCCTGCTGTTTTTTATTTCCTCGATGGCGCTAGGGTGTTTGACGATCTCGTTTTTGACTGTAATCGTTTACTGGTTGTACGGCGGTTCGACCCCGATGAAAGCGCTATCCGGCCTGGCCCGATTGTCGGCGTGGTTGATGTCCGGATATCTCTTAATCAAATTTGTTGAGATACTGGCCGCTGGTGAGGGGGCTCTGTTATTCGCCGGTGGATGGGACGCGGCAAATTTCTGGGCGGAAATAGCGCTCGGATCCGTGCTGCCGATCGTTTTTCTGTGGCAGAAGCGGTTTCGTGACAGTAAAACGGCCATTTTCTGGGTCAGCCTGTGCACTATCATCGGGATGTCGTTGAACCGTGTAAACGTGGCCGGGTTGGCAACACTGAGCCTGACAAAAACCATTTATTTCCCGACGTGGACCGAATGGGCTATGACATTGGGAATCCTGTCGGTCGCCGGACTGGGTTACCTGTTTTTTGTAGAACACTTCAACTTGTTTGGAGGACTGAAACGCGAGTCTGTAGACGAGTGGGTTACACCCGGTATGTTCGATCACACGGACTGGAAGGTGCTGTTTTTCGGGGGGCAGCGCCTCGGTGGTGTCCAGCTGTATTCGTTTGTATTTGTTCTCGCGGCCGCGATATCGTTCGGATTGATAAATAACAACGCGGTGTTCGGAATTTCCCCGGAAAAAACACCCACACAGAATCCACGGCGGGTACGACTGGAAAAAACAGCAAACGCGGAACATCGTGGAGTTGAGTATTCACTCGCAGGCGGCGGGGCGGCTGATAGCGGAACCACCG
>CAYUDF010000570.1:0-2961 GCA_964443465.1 uncultured bacterium | reverse complement strand
GGGAGAGACGTACGAAGCGATGGGTGAGCTGGACCAGGCATACGAACAATATCAGAAAGTCATAGATCGAGACCGTGGCGCCTCAGGCCGTATCGTGGAGAGGGCACGGGAAAAAATAGCAGCGTTGCGGGAGGCAGGGTTGTATTGAAAAACAGTCAGAATCAAATTGTAGTTGGAAGCGTTTGTTTATCAAAGAGATCCGTTTGGCTTTTCGGACTCGTTCTAATGGTTTCATTGTATTTACTCGGTTGCGCCGGTGGTATGCCGAAGGTCCCCGACACACCGGAAGCTGTTCTGGCAAAAGCCGACGAGTACTATGAAAAGAACAAGTTCTACCAGGCGCAGGAACTGTACAAGGCGTTCATTTCCCGTTATCCCGGTCACGACCAGAGCGATTACGCCCAGTTCATGCTGGCGGAAAGCTACCTGGGAAACCGTGAATATCCGCTGGCGGCCGTCGAGTACCAGATCCTGTTGAGTAACTATGGGTACAGTGAATACGTCGATGACGCGCTTTTCAAAATCGGCTTGTGTTATTTTTACGAGTCTCCCAAACCGGAGAGGGATCAGCAGAAGGCGGTGGATGCGCTTTCACGATTCAACCAGTTTCTGCAGACGTTTCCCAACAGCCCGCTGATTCCAGAGGTTGAAGATTATATTAAGCAGTTAAACATCAAGCTGGCCGAAAAAGATTTTAAAAACGGTTATTACTATTTCCGGCGCAAGAAACTCACCGCCGCGATGATTTATTTTGACAAGGTCATAACAAACTATCCGGGCAACTCGTTCTGGGCCCAGTCGGCGTATTTCAAGGCGTTGATTCTGGAAGACCGGGGCAGGGACGACGAGGCGATTCGCCATTACGTCATGGTGCTTACCTACCCTGAAGACGTGAGTTTCAAAACGGAAGCCCGGCTGAGGATGAACAAGTTGCAGGAATGACGGGAGGCGCCGGCATACTGGGCGGGTCGTTTGATCCGCCGCACATCGGGCACGTGACCATGGCCCGGACCGCCGCCGATAAACTCGGCCTGGACAAGGTGTATCTGATGCCCGCTCCCAGGCCGCCCCACAAGGATCCGGGCGGATTAAGCGCCTGGGAGGACCGCCTGGAGATGACGCGCCTCGCCGCGCGCGACCTCGAAAACGTCGAGGTCTCTTTGCAGGAACTGCACACGCCGGGCGCTTCCTATACCGTCGAACTGTTACGCCGGTTCAGGAATCGATACGACGGCGACCTGTACTTTATTGTGGGTGCGGACAGCCTGCGCGACATGCCGAGGTGGCGCGAACCGGAAGCCATCGTGGACCTTGCCACGATTGTTGTATTCCCGCGATTCGGGATTACCCCGGTGCTGGAGATGGAGGGGGACGTTTCCATAGTGGTGTTCGAGACGCCCGTGATTGACGTATCATCGAGTGGTCTTCGGGACAAATGCCGGGCCGGCGGGTCAATCGAAGGCCTGGTTCCCGGACCCGTTCACGATTACATTCTCGACCACTCCCTTTACACCCGCTGACGTAATTTTTCAGAGGTGACTACTGGTATGACATTGTACCTGGTGGACGGTCATGCGCTCGCGTTCCGGTCGTACTACGCGTTTATCAAACAACCCCTGATCAATTCGAAGGGGGAAGAGACCAGCGCGGTCTTCGGATTTCTCAACACGCTGTTGAACCTCATCGACAGTAAAAACCCCGACTATATTGCTGTCGTGTTTGATACTCCGGCCAAAACGTTTCGCCATGAAAAATTCAAGGAATACAAGGCGAACCGTTCGGAAATGCCGGAATCGCTGGCCGAACAACTGCCGGTCATCTACGAAACGTTGCGGGCGATGAAAATTGCCCAGTATTCGCTGGAAGGCTGGGAGGCGGACGACGTGATCGCCACGATATCGAGAAAACTGGAAACAGACGTGGATGTGAAGGTTGTTTCGGGCGACAAGGACATGCTGCAACTTGTAACAGACGGTGTGCACGTGATCCGTCCCGGAAAAGCCAACGTACTCGAAAACGAAATTGATCCGGCCGGTATGGTCGAAACGATGGGATTCAGCGCGTCCCAGATGGTTGATTACCTGGCGCTGGTGGGAGATGCCAGCGACAACGTGCCCGGCGTGCGCGGTATCGGCCAGAAGACGGCCCGAAAGCTGCTTTCGGAGCACGGTACGCTGGAAGGCCTGTACGACAATCTGGAAAAGGTTACGTCGGATTCCGTTCGCGGAAAGCTGGAAGAGGGAAGAGAAAACGCGGTGCTGTCGCTTGAACTGGTGACGCTGGACGACGACGCGCCCGTTGAGTTTTCCCTGTCCGAGATGACACGACAGGATATGCGAAACGAGAAGTTCCGGTTTTTGCTGGAAGACCTGGAGTTTCCCCGGCTGGCGCGAACCGTTTTTGGAAAAAAGGAACCGGACACGGAATCCCGCGCCACCGTGCCGCCTCCGGAACACGTGGTTCCGGCGGAACAGCTGGTGGACGATTTGCCGACCGATCGCCCCGGGGCGGGCGTCCCGCCGGTTGAGCCCGTTTACACACTGGTCGAAAACGAACAAAAGCTCGATACACTGGTTTCCCGGCTGAATAATCTCCCGTATTTTGCAGTGGATGTTGAAACTTCGGCCCTCGACCCCATGCGCGCAGAACTGGCCGGCATTTCGATTGCCGCGGGGCCGGGTGAAGCGTATTACGTTCCTGTGAAAAACAGGATGGAGGACGACAGCCTGGGGTTGATGCCTGCCACGGAAACACCCGGCCTGGAAAAGGAACGGGTTCAAGAGATCCTGGGGCCTGTTCTCGGTGCGGAAAAACCGGGGAAAATAGGCCAGAATATCAAGTACGACGCCATCGTGCTGGAGCGCGCCGGTATGCCGCTGGGCGGCATCTTTTTTGATACCATGGTTGCGTCTTACTGCCTCGACCCGGGGCGCCGCGGTCACGGGCTGGACGCACTGGCGC
>CAYUDF010000569.1:0-2963 GCA_964443465.1 uncultured bacterium | reverse complement strand
CAAAACCCGATTCCGCCGGAGTGGCTGATGGAAATGGCCGGTCCGCTGCGTTTCCCGCCGACAAAAACCTCGGGCACACCGTCTTCATTGGCGACGATACCAACATCTTCCGGGTGGATTCCGCCGGGGCTCCCATACGCACAAACGGCGCGTTTTGCGGTCCAGCGTCCCAGCCGCCAGTCCGCGCGCCGTTTTGTGAAGCGGAGTTTCTCCAGCTTTTCCAACTCCGGCGGCGTCAGCCATCCGTTGCCGCCGGGTATATCTTCTTTTTTCTGCACGATCCAGCCGATCCCGGCACCAACCGGTTCCGACGGACTGTTATTCCATAACATCTTTAAGCGGCTTCAACAGATCGTCCTGAACGGGGTCAGGCATCGCCATGGTCCGGTATCCGCTGAGTCTCATGAAGACATCACCGTTGTCGTCCACGACGCGCGCGTCAAACTTGTCGTCACCAGCGGACGTTACGGCGGCGTGAACCCGTCCCTTTGCCCCCGAGAGTGACTTCAGGAACTCCACGCTGCCGATCTGGTAAGGCAACCCCATCTTTTTCTTGTCCGCCAGCTCAAACAGTCCCGCCGTCTGGAAACACAGCTCGATGAGACGGGGATCCACCACCGTCGGACGGTCTTCGGGCTGGTGGTTGGCGGGCAGCGCGTCGTTAAACAGCCCGACGATCTCGTTACCGGCCCGCCAGGAGTTTTCAACAACCTGGTAAGCCGGCCCGTGAAAGTACAATCTGTAAATGTCGGCGGACTGGACTTTGCGAACACCGTCCGGCGTCTTAACCTTTTTACGTTTTGCCGAAGCGGGCGGGTTCGTTACCAGGCGTACTGTCGCAAAGAAATGCGTGGCAACCTCCGGTTCGTCCCGCCCGTGCAACGTTCTCGATCCTTCCAGCCTGCAGCTGGCGATGATGTCGTCCCCGTCACTCGTAAAAAAGGCGCGGACCGTGGCCGTCCGGGGTTCGCCCCGGTAAAATTTAAACGGAGACTGAAACTCCACGTTTTCGACGGCGCCGACGTACCGGTCCGGAAAAACAAGCTTTGCCGCTTCTACCAGCGCCTCCAGCCCCATCACGCCGGGCAGTACCGGGGTGTCGTTGATCTGATGGTCGTACAGGAACGGCTGCTGTTTGGGGTCGAGCAGGGTCTCGACGGTTAATCCCCCGTTTAGTCCCATTCCGACCAGCGTCTCCGACATGATGCCCCTGGAACCGTTAGAGTCCAGTTTTCCGGTGGCCGTGATATCGAGCCCGCCCGAAGGATCAAACTCATCCAGCATCATTCCGAGACTTCCCGCAATAACGGTTTCGCCCGGTCCTCCGACCGTCAGCTCACGCCGCACGATCGGGATTGCGACCCCGGGATCGAGCATGTCGATACCGGCACGTTTCATGATCGTAGGTATCGACCCGCGTGTCGCCATGCCGATACCGCCCCATGCCGTCCAGTCGATTGCGATGCCGACGGCTTCCGGGCGGTTGTTACGAAACGCCGAGATGCTTTTACACAACAGGTCATTGGCGGAACTGTAATCAGTTTGACCTGCGTTGCCAAATCGACCGGCGATCGAACTGAACACAACGGCCGAACCCAGTTTCAATTCGCCAAGGTTGGTCATCACGTTGAACCAGCCGTCGGATTTGACATCAAACACCAGGTCGAATTCTTCCGGACTCTTGTCGGGCAGCAGGCGGCTGATTTCCAGCCCGGCCGCGTGGAGCAGAACGTCGATCTTTTGACTCCTGCCGGCGATCTGTTTCATCGCCTCCGACATGGCTTCGCCGTCCATCAGGTTCACGCTGTAATAAAAGACCGTTCCACCGGAATTTTTAACGGCCTCAATAGCGGCAAGTGCGGCGTGTTTTCGTTCGATGGTGGCAAGTTCCTTTTCCACCATGATGGGTGTGGCCTTACGGCCTCCTGAATTCAGTCTTTCGAAGATGTCCCGTTTGAGGCCATCGCGATCCAAAGAAAATTTCTGAAGTTCCGGATCGTCCGGATCGGGCACCGGTGCCAGGTCGAGCAAATGAAATGTGCCGCCCGAATTGGTCGCCAGATCGGTTGTTATCGCCGATACAATACTCCCCGCCGCGCCGGTGATCAAAAAGACGCTGTCTTTGTTTATTTCGATACCCGCGGGTGACTCGGCGACCGGAGACTCTTCCAGCCCGACGGTCCAGCGCAGGCCGTTCTTGTAACCAACTTCAACAACACCCGGATCGGTTTGTGCTTCATCGATCAACCGGTCGGCGAAGGCCGCTGTTTTACGGCTTGCTTCAAAGTCGACGACCTTGACAAGAGCCTCCGGTTTCTCCCGCTTGAACGCCTTGGTGAACCCGCAGACAGCGCCACCCAGAGGCGCCACCGCGCCCGATTCATCGTACCCGTGATTTCCGCCCAGCCGTGTTGCCGAGACCAGAAAAGTGCCCGGGCTTTCCACCTGGTCGTACAGTTCACGCATCGTTGTGTAGAGCAACTTGACTCTCAGCCGGTTGGCTTCTCGCCAGTCCGCCAGGTTCATCGATTCCACCGGCTCCTCTTTGTCGAGGGCGGGCAACCAGAACACGCCCTGAACAGGACCGTCCGACTTCCACTTTTGAATTGTGGCGATCAAGTCCGCGTCGGCCGGCTTTTCATCCACGTGCAGAACTTCGACGCCCAGTTTTTCGAGGCGCGACACCAGAACTTTGCCGACACCTCCCTCGTCAGTTTTCACAACAACCCGACTACCCTTCCCGAGGGAAACGCCGGTTTTTTTACAGAGGTCCAGAGCGGGCCGTAGATGCGGCACGGGAATCCTCCGCGGCACATCGTTTGCCGCTTCCATGCTGCCCTCGACTGTTTGCGCCGCTGTTGATACCGGTTCCGCCGGTTTCGCTTCCGCGGTGGCAGGTGCATCCGCCGCCGGCTTTTTTGCAAGGTCCGGACGCCGGTCATAAACAAACTGAATCGTGTGCG
>CAYUDF010000568.1:0-2969 GCA_964443465.1 uncultured bacterium | reverse complement strand
AGTGCACAAATCACCCCTGCAAATAGTCGCCGCATAACCGTTTCCCCCTTCAATCCGGAAGGATAAACCCGTACGGGGAGTGCAAACGAGGTACCCGATGAGGTAAATCGAAGAGACTTGTGACAACCGTTTGTGAATACGGCACTTGGGCGAGCGAGAGCCGATGTGTGGCGGGATCTGGAGTTGTTACGAGGGAAAAAAATGCGCCCGCCGGCTTAGCCGGCGGGCAGATTTTGCAGCACGAATTCTGTAAAACGAATCACATTATCGAATAACCAGAACCTTTCGGGTGGCTGTGACTTCCGAGGCCCTGGCTTTGATGAAATACATACCCGACGGCACGATGCCGCCGTTTTTGTTTCTACCGTCCCACTCGACATTCACCACCGGGGAATAAACCGCGTCGTCGAATAAAATCTTCACCTCTCGACCGGCCACGTCATACACGGCCACCTTCAGTCCGATCGGTTCCGGCGCCTGTTGCTGCGCCGCGACACGGTTGATGCCCCCCGACTTGCTGAACAAGGGGATACCCTCCGCACCCGGTATGTCTACCGACATCAGCAACTTTTGAATACCCAACGTCGGCTGAAACGGGTTCGGCGCGGGAATCGACAGGATACCACCTTCACGCGGCAGCGACGCCACCGTCTCATACACGTCCGAACTCGACGTGATCTCAAGAACTTCGCCGCGATAAAGCATATCGAACTTCCCCGCCACGTAATAGCTGTAGCGGGTCCCCGCGGCCGCCGTCCGGTCAAGAAAGTAGTACGGCGTCAGGCCCTGGGCCTGGGGGCCGATCGGAAGCAGGTCCCCCGGACCGGCGACAATCGTATCGCTGGAATCGGCGTGATCGATACGATGAAGTTCCAGCTCAAGGGGGTTTGCCGGCGGGTCGTGAAACGTTTCTCCTCTGAGGTACCACGCGACACCCACACCGTCGTTGGTGTGTTCGAACCGGAAACTCCAGAAGTCCAGCGCGACAAAAAACAGATTCTTGGCCTTGGGGGCGGATTTGGCGCTAAAGTTATTCCACGCCGTCACTTCGATACTTGATGTGCCCGGCAGCAGAAACGGCACGTTGATGACATATTGTTCGATGAGCTCGTCGGCGATGCCGTCGACAGGAATCACCAGCAGGGGCCCGATCACGCCGTTCAGCGTGTAGGACACGCGCTCGATTTCCGTCGCGTAGTTGATCAGTTCGTGTTGCTGCCACGGATTTCTGTTGATTACGGGGCGCGACCGCACGGACAGTTTCACCGGGTCATCCAGGCTGAACAGTGTATCGATGGGCGATCCCCAGAAGATAACGTTCGGCGCCGCGTCAAATATGTCGGGCACGTTGTCATTGTCAATATCGACGTTTCCCATGTGCCCCAGCGTGTAGTCGCACGGAACACCGGATGTCATCAGGTTCAGGCTGGCGGTGCACGCGTCCGGATATTCGTTGTCGCAATCCCTGGGTCCCGCCAGTGGGTCATCCTTGATTGTTTTGTTACGGTGGGGCACGTTGAGGTATCCTGACCTATCTCCGCAAACGCCGGGATACGCGCCCTTATCCTCCGGCAACCCCCAGAAAATCAGGGTCATTCCGTGTTTGACATACGACTCGATATACCCGGTCGAGGCGAGTATCATAAACGGACCGCCGAGAGCGGCATACATCTGCTTTTTCGCCTCAAACCCTCCGGTGATATCTTCCGAACCGTCAACGACAAAAATCGTAAACACCCAGTCGGTGTTCACGTATGTCAGGCGGGCGTCGTTGTTGAAGTCATTCACCTTGTCCATATACTCCGACTCTTCGCCGACGTATTCCATTCGTGACATGATCTCGCGCATCAGCGGTGGAATGTCTGTGCCTTTATTGAGGCCGTGATCCATCGGATCCCAACCGACTCCGACTTTAAATGTCCGGCTTGTAAAATCCGGCGAGACACTCCGGAAGTGTCGTTCGTAATACATCTTTATGAATTCAAGTTCTGACTTAAATGCGTTTTCTTCGGCAGTTGTCCAGTTGTGGGAGTCTTTCACTTCCACGAACACGACCTGTATATGGATGTCCCCGGCAAAAAATTCGGTGTTCTGGTCGGGCAGAAGATCGTCCTGCGCGGCCGCGGGGTCCGGTGACTCCAGTCTCTGTTGCGCAAGGTATGCGCTTCTTTCGATCGACGCGCTGGAAACTTCCGCCAGGTCACTCATATCCAGGTCCGAGGGTCCGAAAACGGGCGAAGGTTTCTCCGGCTTGACCCCGTCGAGCCGGTCGTCGATTGTATCGTACGCCACGCGCAGCCAATCGAGTTCCCCGGGCAACGCGGGCGCACGCGAGATACCACCGAGCGGCTGGACCCTGCTGATCATGTTCATCCCGTCCAGCACTTCGCCGGGGTCAACCCGCAGCGGCAGTTCACACACGATCGCGTCGGGGACGATTACGCTGATCGCCCACGCGCCGGCTTCTACCAGCCGTGCGTGAACGGTTTGTAAGTCTGCTTCATTTTTGTCGTAGGATATGTAGAACACCCGCTGGGCAGGTTCGTCAGAAATCGGCCGGGCACCCTTGATCAGCTTCACTGGAATTGTTTGCGTATCCTGATCGTTTTCTCCCGAAACCGCCACGCCTGGGTATACGACGACAAACGCCAGGAGACACACCACGAGGAAACGCAGGTTCAGCCAATGGTTATTCATTACCATCTACTCTCTTCAGGGGCGAATCGAGTGCAGGGGGTACCGGAGGTGGGGCCTCGTCAAACTGCCTTTGACCATTTAAGGTTAACACGTATAGCCCCCGATATCAAGAACCCCATTTGACCTTTTGATCCGGTTTTTCACCCCGAATCTGTTATTCGTCAACTACATACATTTGTAGGGAGCGAACTATCTGATCAGGAGGACTTTCTGTGTATCGGTGATTTCCGAAGCTCTCGCTTTGACGAAGTAAATACCCGTCGGCAAGCTGT
>CAYUDF010000567.1:0-2969 GCA_964443465.1 uncultured bacterium | reverse complement strand
CTTTGAAATTCGGCGAGAACGTGCTCGGCGAAAACAATACGTTTGAAATGGTGATTGACAACAAAGCCGACCTCGCGGGTTTGCCGGACGCGGCGATCGAGGGCGCGGCCGAAGCGGCCACCGAGCGGGGCCACGAAGGCAAGTGGGTGTTCACGCTCCACAAGCCCAGCATGATACCGTTCATCCGGTACGCCGAGAACCGTGCCCTGCGTGAGAAAATCTACAAGGCGTATTACAACAGGGGTAACAACGGTAACGAACTTGACAATAAGGCGATCCTGTCGGAGATGGCCACGCTGAGGCTGCAACGCTCAGAGCTTCTTGGTTATAAAACGTACGCACATTACGCCCTCGAAGAAAATATGGCCAAGGAACCGGACCACGTATACGATCTGCTCAACGAATTGTGGACGCCGGCATTAAAAAGGGCAAAAGTGGAAGTTGTCGACATGCAGAAGATGATCGACGCCGAAGGGGGCGGATTCAAGCTGCAGTCGTGGGACTGGTGGTACTACGCAGAAAAAGTAAAAAAAGCGAAATACGACCTGGACGAGGAAATGCTACGGCCTTACTTCCTGCTGGACAATGTCCGCGCCGGTGCGTTTGAAGTCGCCACCCGGCTCTACGGCCTGCAGTTTGAAGAACGCACCGATCTGCCGAAATACCACGAAGATGTGTCCGTGATCGAAGTCAAGGAAGCGGATGGCACCCACATAGCGATTTTATACGTGGATTATTTCCCGCGCGCGAGCAAACGCGGTGGCGCCTGGATGGGTGAGTTCCGGCAGCAGTCCAGGACAGCCGACGGCAAAATGATCACACCGGTGATCTATAACGTCGGCAACTTCTCCAAACCGACAGCCGACAAGCCGTCGCTTTTATCCTTTGACGAGGTAAACACACTGTTCCATGAATTCGGGCACGCGTTGCACGGCCTGTTGTCGGACTGCACGTACGAAACGCTCGCCGGAACCAACGTGGCGAGGGATTTTGTGGAGCTGCCTTCGCAAATTATGGAAAACTGGGCGTCGGAACCGGAAGTATTGAAAATGTACGCGCGTCACTATAAGACGGGCGAAGCGATGCCGGACGAACTGATCGAAAAGATCCGGAACGCCAAACATTTTAACCAGGGTTTTGCAACCACCGAGTACCTGGCGGCCTCCTTTCTCGATATGGACTGGCATACGCTGAAAAAACCGGCGCAGTCCGATGTCCTGGCCTATGAAGACAAATGCCTGGGTGATATCGGTCTGATCCCGGAGATTATTTCGCGTTATCGTAGTCCGTACTTCCGTCACATATTTGCCGGTGGATACGCGGCGGGTTATTATGCGTACGTCTGGGCGGAAGTCCTCGACGCCGACGCCTTCCAGGCGTTCAAGGAGACGGGTAACGTCTTCGACAAAAAGACAGCAACAGCTTTCCGCGAATACATCCTGTCAAAGGGTGGCACGGAAGACGCGATGACGTTGTACAAGCGTTTCCGCGGCAAGGAACCGCAGATCGATCCGCTCCTGTCGCGCAGGGGCCTCAACTAGACGGAACGACGATATATATGCGAATCATTTTTCGAATTGTAGTTCTTGTTGTACTGGTTGCCGGTGTCGCTTGTGGCACCGGCGACCAGGCACAGGTAAAACCGGCACACGCGCAGTGCGATGTACACAGCGGTCCCTGCCGGATCGTGGTCGGCGGGCGTACGGTTACGATGGATATCAACCCAAAGCCGGTAACGGTAATGAAGGACCTTGATTTCGTTGTGACCGTGAGTGGAAAAGAGTTGAAGAACCCGCCGTACATCGATCTGAACATGAGCGCCATGGATATGGGGCCCAATCGTGTAGAGCTGGAGCTTACCGAAAACGGAGTGTATACGGGCCGCGGGGTGATCGTGAAGTGTTCCAGCGGAAAGAAGCGCTGGAAAGCACTGGTCACTGTACCGGATGTCGGTGCCGCCGAGTTTCATTTTAATGTCCAGTACTGAACCTTTTTACGTGCTGTTTTTTACGACCGGTGTTGTCATCGGTTTCGGTCATTGTATCGGCATGTGCGGACCCATCGTGGTTGCGCTGACGCTGAGCATGCAGGAGCGGTCCAACTTTGTGCCGCTCCTTCTTTATAATACGGGCAGGATACTCACGTACGGCGTTCTGGGTGGCGTGATGGGAGTTGTGGGTTCGTTCACGGTGGTGGCAACACACATCGAGAGCGTGCAGAGAGTGGTGATGATCGGTACCGGTGTATTGATCATCGTGATGGGGCTGGTGTTGAGCGGTTGGGTGCCGTTCCTGCGGCGATTTCGTGTGTGTTGCGAAACGCCGGTGGTGCCTTCAAAGGTGTACCAGCGTATCTTTCGATCGAAAACGGATTGGATCTTTCTCCCGCTGGGATTGTTGCTGGGTCTGCTGCCGTGTGGACCGGTCTACACGTCGCTGGTTGTTGTCGCCCGGGCTTCGATGGACGTCGACATGGGCGCCGGTCCCGGTTTTCTTTACGGTATGACCCTGATGTTGTTGTTCGGACTGGGTACGGCGCCGGCAATGCTGATCGTGGGTGGGCTGGCCAACACGAACTGGGTCAAATCGAAGATCCTCATCGAACGCATCGGCGCCGTCCTCATGATTCTCATCGGCGTCTACTTTACCTACCAGGGCCTTCGCTTCTAACCCCCTATCAACGGAACGTGCTGCAGGCAAGATCCGTTCGTTCGTCGTAGTGTCCTCGCTTTCGGGCGGCCGGTGTCAGGGGCCGCACCGGCACGGCTCCCTGCGGCCCCCTCAAACGTCGCAGTACCAGCCATGACGGGTCGCCTCCGTGATTCGGCTCGCGTTGGCCCTTCAGATTATTGCTCGCCGATCAAGGGCCGGCTTAGCCCCTGAACACCGTCCGCCTTGACCTCTTGATGCTGCCGGTCGCGGGTGGCGCCGATGGGGGCACCCCGCCGCGCGCAGCCTGCGAGCACGGTG
>CAYUDF010000566.1:0-2972 GCA_964443465.1 uncultured bacterium | reverse complement strand
TGTGCGGCAACTTGTGGCGGCGGCTCTCTTCCGCCACCTCCCGGAGCGTGTTGTCCGTGGAACAGATTACGTATACGGTCCCGCCCGCCCGGCACAGCTTGAGCGGCCCTTCTCCCGTCTCGATTGTAGAGACCTCATATGAGGATTTGTCGATCGCCGTCACACTGCGCGAATCAAAATTGGATACATATATATAGCCGTCGTCAAATACCAGGTCGGTCGGTGTCAGACCGACCTCGATTCTGTGGAGTACCTTTCGTTCGCCGGCGTCGATAATCTGGAGCACCCCGGGGTCTTCGTCCATTTCGCCGACGCGCACGAGGTACAACCGGTTGGTTTCGGTCTCGTACTCCAGGATACGTTGTGTGGTCTCGCGCTGGACCTCGTCCTGGGCCCGCAACCGTTCGTTCGCCTGGTACAAGCGGACGGGGTCGCGCAGCGTACCCAGGAACTGTTCTTCTTTGCCCCAGTTGTTCTGCGTGAAGTACAGGACACCGTCTGAATCCAGCGCCATCCTGTGCGCCTGGCGGGGAATACGCCGGTCGTAAAAGCTCAGGTCGTCCGCATCGATGGTCAACACGCCGTTTTTTGCACCCCAGATGTACACGGTTGGCCAGTAGGACTGGTGCGGTCCGTAGGACAGATAGACGTCACCCTCCGCATTCCGTAGCGCCGTCACCGGCCAGTCGAACGGCAGGTCGTAGGTGTCGAATGAACCGTCGGGCCGGACTTCGGCGAACTGGTCCTCCGAGTTAAAAACAAACATACTGCCGCGCGACGGCACGTCGACCAGTTCGATCGGCGACCAGCCGGTGTAGATTTTTTTTGTTTTTTCCGTGTCGGGATCGAGCGCCGTGATAGCGGCTCCGAATGTACCGTTTACCGCCGATGCGCCTTTCGGGAAGTAGACCCGTCCGTCGTTCGGGTTGAAAGCGATGGTAAACATGTGGGGGATGATGCCCAGGTCGGTAATTCGTTTTTCAAGCGACTGTGTTTTCAGGTTTACGACGTCGATTTCGCCGTACGCCCAGCTGCCGACGTACAACTTGTGATTGGCGACATCAACCGCCGCCGCGTCGTTGCCGTAAGCGGGCAGCTTGACCTCGTCCACCGTGCCGACGCCGTCGAATCCCACGACGTGGACCGACGGGTGGTTGTCATAAGGGACGTAAACTTCTTCGCGGCCCGGGTTGTAGATGATCCCGACGCCTTCAGTAAACTCGGGGAGCGGGACGACCATATCCCGGTCGCCCGATATGTCGATCCGGGCCGCCTGAACCACCTTGCGGTCGCTTCGTTCGATCACGAGGTACAGCTGGTGACGGGTCTCGTTGTAACCGGCCAGGTGCCAGCGCCCGCCGGATTCCAGCGGCAGCTCCCGCGATTCCAGAAGCTTGCCGTTTTGACCGTCGAAGATGTAAAGCGTCGGCTGCAGTCCGTCGACGGCGATGATGCGGCCGAGGTTGTTGTCGGCGATTACCTTCCGGATGGGTGGCGGTGGGGTGGCATTGAGGTTCATCAACCGTTCGCTCGTATCGAGCCAGTCGCGATTCGACAATTTCCTGGACCCCGCTTTGACCATTCCCAGCGATTTGCTCTCGCGCCCGGCGACAAACACGTTACCCGTCAGATCATCGACGGCGATCGACTCAAACTGCACGTCGGTCAATATGGTTCTGGAAGTTCCTTTTTCCGGCGACACAATATATATACAACCGGACCCGACCAGGTATACGTCACCGGTTTTGCGACTGAAGGTCATCGCTTCTGATTTCAGATGCTGGAGTGAGCGGCCGCCTACGGGGATATTGGTCCGTTCGCCGGTCCCGCAATCATAAATCGTCAGAGATGACGTCAGCGTGTTTGCGACAATCAGCCGGTTTCGCGATTCGTCGATCTGGACGAGTTGCGGACCGGCTGCGTTCACGGAAAGGCCCTCCCCCGACAGAAAGTCGACGGTTGTAACGGTGACTTCAGCCGATGAGAAACCGGGAGTAACCAGCAGGATTAACAGCAGTAATCGTCTCATGATCTCTACCTCCGGATAGCCGGCATGATAGCACAACAAAAAACGTTCTGCCACGCCACAGATAAAGAAAACTGTTGATAACGGACGACTTAGCTGCCGGTTCTGGTTGACAGCAACCGGCCGCGGGGATAGACTGATTCGAAAATTCAGGAGGAAGCAATGAAAACCAGATTATTAGTGATTGTGGTGCTGGCTGTAGCGATGACGGGTTTGTCGGTCGGTGAACTGGTGGCCCAGGCGAAATGGAACGGGGGCCTTCGCTTCGGTTTGAACAGTTCACAATTCAGAGGAGATAACGCCGCCGCCTGGATATCGTCCCCAAATTATTCGATATCGGGTACCGTACACGATGCAATTTCTGGAGTCGTGGTTGGTGCGTTTGTCCGGCACCGGGCAAGTGAACGTTTTGGTCTGCAGGTCGAACTGAACTATTCGCAGCAGGGTAGCGATGGCACCATCACCGGGACTATGCAAAAAGAGTTTCCAAGCGATGTGACGTATTTTGGCGATATCAACGGCACGCTCACGGTGAGGATGGACTACATCGAATTGCCGATATTGGCCCAGTATGTATTGCCGTCTGAGGACAGGGTTGGTTTGACGGCATATCTGGGTCCTGCCTTTGCCTACAACACGCGAACGGAAGCACAGATCAAGGGCGAACTGCGTGTACCGCAACCAAATCTCAACGACAAGGTTCTTCAAATCGATGAGCGCATTCCCGCGGGTGGTGGCGTCAACAAGTGGCAGGTCGCAGGCGTGGTTGGCGCGATGCTCGAGTTCGAGATGACCAGTTCGATCATTCAGCTCGATGGCCGGTATACTTTCGGCGTGACAACCGTTGATAAAAGTAATCAGAAAAACATCTATAACCACACGTTTTCAATTGTGATGGCCTTTATGGCGCCGTTCCAGAAGTAAAGAGTCACTAACCACCAGTTGA
>CAYUDF010000565.1:0-2973 GCA_964443465.1 uncultured bacterium | reverse complement strand
TGGCGTGTAAGCGTCTCCGATATTTCGTTCCTGACTTCCGAGAAAGGCCGAACTTCGGCAGACCGTTTTTCGTTTACTCGGACCAGCGAATAGCCCTTTTCCCACTTGATCGGACCGTAAATGACGCGTGGTTCCATAGCGAAAATCGAGTCGTTTAGAGTCGGCGAGTATCCGATACCGCGAATATAGCCGCCGGGATTAAAGTACCCCAAGTCTCCGCCATCCGCCTGTGTCATCTTGTCTTCGGAGTAGTTATGCGCCATGGTGGTCATTTTTTCGCCACCCTCAACGATCCGGCGCTTGAGTTCTACCAGTTTTTCTTCACTCTTCGAAAAAATATGCTGCGCCTTGATCACCGGCAGTGACGCATAAACGTCCTGATGCCCGTTGTAGTATTCTCGAATTTCATCTTCGGACGGTCGTGCTTTTGCATCAACGTATTCCCGATAATACGCCTGGATCAGAATCGTTCGCCTGGCTTCTTCCAGCTGTTCGGCGACCCAATCTTCCTTGCTCAGGTCAATACGTTTCGCTTCGTTGAAAAACAGCTGATTGACAACAAAGTCGTCGGTCAGCATCGCGTGTCCACGAGGGTTGTCGTATTTCTTCTTCTGGGCTTCCGGCAGGTCCGAAATAAACTCCATCAAGAAATCTTTGGACATCGTCCAGTCGTCAACACGCGCCGCGAGGCTATCTTCGTCCTCGACGACAGCTTTATCCGAGCTGCAGCCGCCGAACAACACGGCGCCCACAGTCAGAACAAACAGGCATAACAAAAGTTTTTTCATTGGATCAACCTCCGCTTGCGGTCAGATCAGTTCGTTATTTTTGCGTTCCCGCAGCGATTTAACTATTTTTTTGACTTCCTGAACACGGTCCCGCTTACAAACCAGAACGGTATCTCCGCCGTCAACAACTACGACGTCATCGATACCGAGAACGGCGATTGTCCGATCGGGCGAAACCACGGTGTTGTTGTTTGCATCAATCAGAACATGGTCACCCAGCGTGACATTGCCGGCCGAATCGGCTGCATAAACGTCGCGTATGAACTCCCAGCTTCCCACGTCGTTCCAGTCAAACTCGGCCTTGATTACCACAACGTTGGAGGCTTTCTCCATTACGCCATAGTCGATGGATACAGAGGGAACCTTGGGATATAACTCATTTAACACTTCCGGAAGTGGTCGTGTTCCCGATTCGGTCTCGATCTGGATCAGGATGCTGTGCAGATCCGGTATATGGGTCTCCAGCTCCCCGAGAATCGAGTCCGTGGTCCACATGAACATCCCGCTGTTCCAGTAGTAATTGCCGTCTTCGACAAACTTTGTCGCCGTGTCCGCATCCGGTTTTTCCAGAAACGCCTCGGCCTGGAAGATCTCGGCGCCGTCTTTCTGGTACACAGACTTCCCCGCGTGAATATATCCGTAACCGGTTTCAACACGGGTCGGCTTGATGCCGAACGTCAACAACGTGCCCTGTTCGGCAACAAAACCGGACGCGGCCCTGACGAGATCCTGGAATTTTTCAATGGGTTCGATGAGGTGGTCTGCCGGAAGCACAAGCATCGGCTGATTGCCGTATTTCTGACGCATCAGGACGGCCGCCAGGCCGATACACGGCGCGGTGTTCTGCTTCGCCGGTTCACCGATGATGTTTTCCGGAGGCAGTTTACCCGAGACCTCGGCGAGAATGGCTTCCTGCTGTTCGACGTTGGTGACGATCATAATCTCGTCCGGTGTCGACAGCCCATCCAGTCGTTCGACGGTCAGATCAATCATGCTTCCGCGGCCAGTCAGGTCGAGAAGCTGCTTTGGACGTTTGCGCCGGCTCCAGGGCCAGAACCTTTCTCCGACGCCTCCCGCCATTATCAGGGTCAGCATAGTTGGCTCCCTGGTTAGGGTAAATACGGAAAGCGCCGGTTTACCCGGCGCTTTCTTTTACTCTTTTACCACCCACACTTTGATCGGCGCGTTGATTTCGCGGTGCAACATGATGTCGATCGTATAGACACCCAGTTGCTTGATCGGCTCTTCGAGCAATACCTGCTTCTTGTCGATATCAAACCCCTGGTCCTTGAGGATCCTGGCGATATCTTTGCCCGTCACAGAACCGTACAGTTTATCTTCCTCGCCCACCTGAACCGGAATGGTGCAGGAAACATCCGCCATTTTTGTCGCTGATTTCTGGGCGGTGTTTTTAGCGAGCTCATCGCGTTTGGCCAGTATCACTTCCTCTTCCTTGAACACACGACGGTTCGGCTTATTCGCCGGTAGCGCCAGCTTTCTCGGAAAAAGATAGTTACGGGCATAACCCGATTTAACCTTGACGGTTTCCCCCCTGCTACCCAGCGAAGGCACCGCATCTAATAGAATGACTTCCACGATTTCCTCCCTGGACTACTTACCTGTAGTATTCCCGGACAAAGGGTACGAGCGCCAGCACACGAGCGCGTTTGACCGCGTGCGCGACCATCCGCTGCTGTTTGGCAGTGGCTCCGGTGATTCGGCGCGGCGTAATTTTACCCCGATCCGTCATGAATTTGCGAAGGAGACGGATGTCCTTGTAATCAACGTAAGTTACTTCATCCAGAAACGGTTTCCGTCTGCGCGGCCTGCGCATCCGTTTGTCTTTTTTATCTTTTCTTTTCCGAGGTTTCGCCACGGCTGAATCCCTCCTTCGGACCTGTTTCTACGACCTCGAGACTTGCGAGCTCCGTTTTGGGCTCGTCACCCTTGGCCAGTTCGTCCTTCACGATCAAGTGCCTCAGCACCGATTCGTCAATACGGAGTTGTCTGCCGAGCTCCGTCAACAACTCGTTTTTACCTCTGAAATTAATAAAAAAGTAATACCCTTCAGTCTGATGATCGATCTCGTAGGCGAGCTTGCGCTTACCCCAGGATTCCACGCGGGTAAGCTCCCCGCCTTCGTTGTCGACCACGCCGAGGTATTTTGACAGGCCTTCCTTGACGC
>CAYUDF010000564.1:0-2975 GCA_964443465.1 uncultured bacterium | reverse complement strand
AGCTTTGCCGTGATTTTGTAGTGGGATACGGTCTCGCCGATCATGTTTCTAGTTTACACCTGCCTGCAAACGGTTGAATCGTTCGCGCGAGTCGACGAGCTGGGGCAGACCCTCGTCGGCGTTTTTCCACATCTCCAGAAATGTTGCGTAGTGTGTCGCCGCGTCGGCCGGGCGCTCGGTCTTTTCATATAACCGGCCCAGTTGGTAATGCGATATGGCGTGTCCACCGTATATGCGCAACAGCTCACGGTGAACTTCGATTGCTTTTTCGAGGTCGCCGGCCATTTCATATGCCGCCGCGAGCATATCCTGATGCTGAATGTGGTACAGATTTCCGGTCATGACCGCGATCTGTTTCATTTGTTCAAGATTTTCGAGAGCCGTCACCGGGTCTTTTTCCGTCAGCGCGATAGCCGCGTTCGTTTTATATCCGCTATACGCGGTCACGCCTGTTTTAAAAGCCCCGGCAGCCGTGGCACGTGCACCTTGAAGGTCGCCGGCGGCGACCTGCGCCATTCCCTTGAACCGGAGCGCAAAAATCCGCGTCCGGATCTCATCACTTTTTTCCATCTCCGCCGCGATCTGGAGAGCCCGGCCCGGGGAACCGATGGCCGTAAACAGGGCACCGGCATAGTATTGCCAATATGATCGGTCATCACCGATGTACTGAAGGGCTTCATCCATGATGTCTGCGGCGTCGTCGTATCGCCCCGCCTCGTAATACATGAACGGCAGGCGAAGCCAATTAATGAATTCATACATGATATCGAGGCGGGCCCGATTGCTGAGATCCGGTCTGGAGAGTATCTCTTCAAAATCCGAAATCGCTTCGTCCAAATCTCCGGCGTGATATTTGCACAGCGGCAGATCGTAATCCTTCCAGCCCCAATCGAATTTGATCGCTGTTCGCCACGCCGTCTCCGCACTGTCTGGAAATCCCAGTACGAGATATGTTCTGGCGAGTTCATCCCAACTGTCGGCATCTTCCGGAAACCTCCGGGTTCGGGCTTTTGCGGTGCGAAGCGCGGATTCGATTTGACCTGTTGCCCGCAAAGCGGCGGTTGCACTTATAATTGATGGATCGTCGGGATAGAGCGCGGTTCCCGTATTCGCTGCATTGATGGCGTCTTCCCAGTACCACCACCAGAAAGACTTCAGTATCACGATACGGATGGTCTCCCTGTCATCCGGCCACCGGTCAAGGATCTCGCGAAGTGTCGCCATTTCCAGTTTGGGTACGAAGTCCAGCCCGTGCTGGAACGCTTTCAGACGCAGGCCATCCTTGATACCCAGCCGGTCTTTGTGTCGCCGCGCCGCGGCGGCATACTGCCTGGCCAGGGATATGTCCTGTGTTAACGTTTTCGCTCCTAGATACAGCCGTGCCAGTCCCAGGTATGCCAGTGCAAATGTCGAATCCAGTGACACGGCTGCCTCGAACTGATCCCGGGCATCCTCCAGCTGGAACTGTCCCCACTTCAGAGTTCCCAGGACGTAGTGTTCATACGCGGTGGAAGAAGTTGTGGTGATCTGTTCGACGGGAACCTGCGGGACCGGTTGTGCGATCCCCGCCGCCCGGGAGAGACCGGGCAACACGTCGGCGATGATGTCGTCGACCATCGCGCTCATCTTGCCGGGGCCGACGCGGCCACCGCCGATACTCTCACCGCTCGCGACGTCAACAAGACGCCACGTGACGATACGATCGTTGTCGACGGTACTGATCCGTCCGGTGAGAAAGTAGGTCGCTTCGGTCTTTCTGGCGATTTCGAGCTCCTGACCCTCTTTACCCGGAGTATCAGCGGAGCCGTACAACCGGCGGCGGACGTCGCGTACGTACTCGGGGCTTTTCACCCTGACGGGGCATGGTTCAAGCAATGACGTATTCAGCAGTTCTGTTAACACCGCCGAAATAACGGGATCGGGCTCGGCCGCCAGATCGCGAAAATCCACGATCGCGACGGACAATTCCGCCGCGGATGCTGTCCCGGAATCCCGGCGGATGCCATAGACAAAGACAAGCGCAGCCGCGACGACGAGTACCGCTGCAAAAGCAAACCACCGGAACTTTGTTCCGCCGGTGTTGTTGTGTCTGTCGGTTACCCGGTTGCCGCTCCCACTCGACTCCCGGCTGGCGGCCCGGAGATCTCTCAGATCCTGTTTGAGCTCGGCCGCTGATTGATATCGATCACCGGGATTCTTGGCCAGGCAGCGGTCGATCACCGACTGCAAGCCCGCGGGTAGATCCACGCGGTGGATCGACATCGGCGCGGGGTCGGTATTGACGATACTATAGGCAATCGCCGCTTCGTGGTCGGCGTGAAACGGCAGCTTTCCGGTGAGCATGTGATAGAGCATCACACCCAGTGACCAGATGTCGGACCTGTGGTCGACGTCGGCGCCCTGGGTCTGCTCGGGCGACATGTAGACGGTCGTGCCGAGTGTTGAGCCAGACTTGGTCACCCGCGTCCTTCCTGCCAGTTTGGCCAGCCCGAAATCCGCGATGCTTGCGTCACCGTCTCTGGTGAGCAGGATGTTGGCCGGTTTGATGTCGCGGTGGGTGATACCGGCCTCATGCGCGGCCGCGAGCCCGTCGGCCACCTGGGCGGAGAGCCGCAGCGCCCGATCGACGTCCATCGGTCCAGCCTGCATCATCTCTCGCAGCGAACCACCTTCGTACAGGTCCATGCAGATGAACAGGCGGCCGTTTTCGGTCTGGTCGATGTCGTGGATGGTGCACACATGATGATGTTTGAGGGATGACGCGGCCTGGGCCTCGTGGACAAACCGGGTTTTGGCGTCGTTGTCGGCTGACAGCTCGGCCGGCAGGAACTTCAAAGCCATCAGCTGCTTGAGGCGTGTGTTCTCGGCCTGGTACACCACCCCCATGCCGCCCTCGCCGAGCTTTGCCGTGATTTTGTAATGGGATACGGTCTCGCCGATCATTCACTTCTCCCCGAAGCGTTCGGATTGGAACC
>CAYUDF010000563.1:0-2977 GCA_964443465.1 uncultured bacterium | reverse complement strand
CGCGTAACCGCGCGACCTGAACCACAGGATCCGCGACGGGCCAATAATTCTTACAGGTGGATTCCGTGGATTTTCAGTTTGATCAGGTCGTCGACTGAAGGGTCCTCTGTTGTTTTGTCCAGGATGTTCCTGATATAAGACGACGAGACACCGTGGATTCGCATCCGGACCAGGTCGCCCACGTCGACATCGGTGTAACCCATCTCGTTAAGGTCGCGGACAAACGATGGCGAAACGCCGTGGATCCGCATTTTCTTCAGGTCGCGGGCCCGCATGTGTTTTACCCCGGCCTCTTTCATCGCCGATACGTATTCGGGACTCACGCCGTGAATCCTCCATGCGATCAGTTCGTCCACGTCGAGGTTCTCGTAACCCGCTTCGTGCATTCCGTGAATATATTCAGCGGATACTCCGTGGATTTTCATTTTTACCACGTCGTCCTGGCTCATGTGTGTGACACCCAGTTCCGTCATTTCGTGGACAAATTCCGGGCTCACGTCGTGGATGCGGTACTTCACCAACTGGTCGGCGGAGTCGGTGTCAAATCCCGCTTCGGCCATTTCCCGGGCGAACTCGGGGGAGACGCCGTGGATTCGCCACTTTACCAGCTCGTCCGGGTCGGCTTCGTATCCCGCTTTTTTCATCTCCTTGACATAGTCAATGCTCACGCCATGGATCGCCATCCGGACCAGATCGTCACCGTCGAGGTCGTCGTAACCCAGCTTTTCCATTTCCTTGATATATTCCGCGCCGACGTCTTTAGCCGCCAGGATAAGCAACTCGTGGTCCCTGGCTTTTCTCAATCCGATTTCTTTTGCGAAATCCTGGTCGGGCACAAATCCAAATTTACCGTATCCTTCGAGGTCGCCGCCGGATCCCTCGAAATCACCTCTGAAATAAAACGAACCCGCGTCGCGATGAAGTTCGAATTGGTCGCCCTCGCCGTAGTCAAGGCCCGTAAAATCTTTCTCCTCGAATTCAAACGTCATGTTCCAGCGGTTGCCGCGTTCCCTCACACGGACCTGCATCAACAAAACGTCGGTAAGGCCCTCCAGTTCCCATTTTCCTTCGACTTCGAATTCCTCGCTTTTCGTAGCGTATTCACCGCCGCGATCGACTGCCAGCGTCAACGCCGCACCGCCGACTACCAGCAGCGCCGCCAGACACAAACCGGCCAGCCACGGTTTGTTTTGATGTATCGACATACTGTTTCCTCCTGTGAGTCGTCGTATCCTCGAGACGAGCGAGCCGCCGTCGGCCCGTATGGCAAATTCTGATTGATAACAACGGATTTCTTCCAGGCGTACGAGTGCTCGCGCGTAGCCAATCCGGCTGTGACACACGTCCACAGCGACGTCGTCGCAGCAGTTTTCGCGTTCTGTCCGGATCTGTTTCGATACCCACCACACGGCGGGGTGGAAAAACAAAACTGTCTCAGCGATCACCTGGAGCAGGTTGATCAGGTAGTCCCGCCTTTTTACGTGGGCAAGCTCGTGCGCCAGCAGGTAACGCAACTGTTCCTGCGTGAGACCGGTGAAAGCGGTCACCGGAATCAACACTACCGGCGACAGCCAGCCGATTACGGTGGGGACTTCGACCATTGCCGACATTGCAAACGATACCGCGCGATTGATTCCCATCTGCCTGCACAAACGCGCGGTGATTTCCTGCCATTGGGCGGACACCGGTTGGATGCCCGTTTTTTTAATCCGCTGGGCGCGCCGCCACCCGGAGGTGTGGACCAGCGCCAGTGCGAAAACCCCGATCAACCACAGCGAAAATATCCACGGACGCAACCGGTCCACCGTTACCTGCAGAGAAAAGTTCGACTTGTTTCCGCTGATCTGTTCGCCCGCTGAAGTTCCGGCCACCAGCTTTGAAGCAGGGTCAGAATGGGCAAAGTCGGGCGCCACGGAACTTGCGGGTGTAAGATCAAAATGGGGAGTTTGATAAGTGAGTGCGGTAAAGACCGGTAGCGCGACCATCAGGACGAGCGCGATACACGCCGTCCGGTATCTCACCGCCGCGCGTTTTTGGCCCTGAAACACCAGAGCGACTGCCAGAACCAGCGCGACCAGGCTGCCCTGCCACAGGAAGTGGATCAGTCCCCACGTCGCGGGACCGATGACTGGAGCAAAAACAGATTCAATCATTGTCATCTTGATCGTCCCCCGATAACTGATCCAGCATCCTGCGGATTTCAGAGATTTCCTCCGGTGTCGCCCGTTTCGAGGACAGCGCCTGCAGCACCATTTTCCCTGCCGAACCACGGTAAACCTTTTCGACCAGGTCCCCGAGCAGGCGGCCCTGCGTTTGTTCCTCCGAGCGGCACGCGGCATACACGTGCGCCCGTCGGGACTTGTCTCGTTTCACCAGGCCCTTTTCCGTCATGATTTGCAGTGTCTTGAGTACCGTTGTGTAACCTGTTTTTTGAGTGATGGTTATGCACTTGTGAATATCCCGCACGGTGCCTGGGCCGCGTTCCCACAGCACCTGCAGGATCAACAGTTCGGCGTCCGTGGGTTGCTTGTTTGGTTTTCTGGGCATGGGGTTTTTTCCTCCGTTGGTATATATGACGGAGGTTTGCTACGAAAGGTTTCGTATGAAATACGAATTTCTTCGTAATTCGATAATTTTAATGTACGAAAAGGTCCGGTATTGCTAATTTGGTTCGCGACGGACGTTTCTTGAACCGAACAAAGGGAGGACCCACCATGAAATACGCGCGAATAGTTGCCTTGCTGGTGTTGCTGACGCTGGTCGCGGCGTGCAGCGAAAACGCGACGGACCCGGTAGAGGAAATCGACCCGATAACCTACGGCTTCCAGTTGTACCGATTCGGTACGGAGTTCTACGGGATGTGGATGTTTTCCTCATCCGAGTGGATGGGTGTGGGGGCGGACGGCGCGATGATTCACTACAAAAGCGGCGATTTCTTTTCGATCGACAGTGGTGTCCTGAACCACTTCAACGATAT
>CAYUDF010000562.1:0-2982 GCA_964443465.1 uncultured bacterium | reverse complement strand
ATGCGATGAAGACAGGTTTGAGGATCGGCCTCGTCTTTTATAATTTCCCGGAGCTTCTCGCTGATCGAGTCGAATGTCCTGAACTGAATGAGGTAAAGCAGCTCTTCTTTGCTTTTGAAGTAATAATACAAGCCGGCCAGGCTCATACCTGTGGCCTGGGAGACATCGCGTATCGTGGCTCGCTCAAAGCCTTTGCTGGCGAAAAGTGCCGATGAAGCGGAGAGAACTGCGTCCAGTTTTTTGCCGTAACGGGCCGTGTGGCGTTGTTTGCCAGCGGAGTCAATATTGAGCTTTTTCCCGGAGGTGTTTCCAGCGACACCCGATTCATTTTCCACGGGTATGCTCCAATCTGATTTCGTTAATTCGTTACCATGTAACGAGTTAGATATTATACGAAAATCGTTCGAACGTCCGTTCGAATAATACCTTATATCAGACCAGATGCGGTGTCAATGGAGTTTCGGAACTTTTTGTCATAAGCTGCGAGCCACAGCTAACAATCACTGTAACTTCCTTGTTGACTTGACATTAGCAATTATGTAAAAAATCGCGCTCTAAAAGCGTCCACGTGCTACTATCTCGGCACGTACCCATGGAAAAAACCACTCTATCGAACAAAAACCTTCGTCCAACGATGTTCCTGGCCGCCATTCTTGTCGTGGCGGTTTTTGTGCGAGTTGTATTTCTGGTGCAACTCCAAAGGTCGGAACTTGACGACTTTCTTTCACTTGATTCACGGCTGTTTTACGCCATCGCTCACACGCTATCCGCGGGCGGCACTCTCCCCCCGGGGGCTCTCACATTCAATCCATTTTATCCGGCGTTTCTGGTCGTGATGTTCAAGATCTTCGGCGACGGGCTTCTGGCCCCGCGGATCGTGCAGTTCATTCTGGGTATTTTGACCATCGTACTCGCCTATGTGGCTGGCAGCCGGCTCGCCCGGACCGCCGGTAGCTCAAACTCAAACAAAAGCCCAACAGGAAGGACCAGCGGAAAGGTCGCCGCGATTGTGGCCGCGGCCTTCGTTGTTCTCCATTCACCGTTTCTCCTTTACGAGGGAATGATCCTCGCGTCGGCGTTTGAGGTATTTTTCCTGACCGCGGCATTCGTGCTCACAATAGAGTACGACCGGGTTCTCAAAGGGGGAAGACCGCTCCGTCTGGGCTCGAGACAGATTCCGGCCTGGGTTGTGTGTCTTGTCCTCGGCGGGATTTGCGGGGCGGGCGCGGTCGCCCGGCCAAACCTTTTCTTTCTGCTGATTGCAGCGCTTCCGGTGTGGTTGCTCGTACGAAACCGCGGTAAGCGCAAGGGACTGGTCGGAATCGCCATTTTCGCCGTCGGGGTGACGGTTTTTCTTGCGCCGCCGATTTTTTGGAATGCGAAAAATACTGGCCGCTTCGTACCCGTTACTTCTCAGGGCGGGTTCAATTTCTACGTTGGAAACGGTCCGGGAGCCACCGGTATATACATACCCCCGGAGGATGTGCGGGCAAACGTATTCTTTCTGCCTGAGGACGTGAAAGCGAAGGCCGAGAGGGCGACCGGGCGCGCCATGACACAGGAGGAAGTCTCCAGGTTTTATTTTCGGGAGACGTTTGAACATATCGGCGGCCACCCGATTACCTGGCTCACGCTGCTTGGAAAAAAGCTACTTCTCTTCCTCGGTCCCAGCTTCGACGACCTGCCGAATATCTATTTCTACAAGCAATCGTGCACCGTGCTCAAGCTGCTGTTTCTCCCATTTACCGTGATTGCAGCGCTGGGTATCTGCGGCTTCATCGTCCTTTTACGGCGTGGCCGCAATCGGGCCGTTTGTCTCGATCTTTCTTGTCTGCGGGGTCGTGTCGGTCCTTCTCTTTTTTGTGAACTCGCGCTACCGGCTGCCCACGGTACCCGTCCTGATTGCCCTCTCCGCGCTGTTCATTGACTGGGCCACGTGTGAAATCAAGCGAAAAAGACTGGGACCGCTGGCGCTCATGATGGCACTGGCAACCGTATCGGTCCTGTTTTTCTCGGGCCAGACCGGCTGGCAGAGGAACAACGGCGCCGCATATGCCGCTCTCGGAATGTACTACCTCGAGAAAAACGACAAAGTAAAAGCTGACAATGCGTTTATCGAGTCTCATCAGGCCGATCCGGACAGAATAGCGGGGTTAGCCAATTATGGGCGCGTTCTGGCGAGTCAGGGTCAATACGAGGAAGCGGCGGAAGTTTTTGCGCGAGCATATGCGCGCGTGCCGCGGTTCCCCCTTCTGGCGATCCAGTACGGCATGGCGCTTGTGCACCTCGACCGGAACGACGAAGCCCGGCGGTTATTTCTTGAGGGAACCACCGCGGACCTGCCCCGCGACCGGGCGCTCGCCTGCAGGTTGCTGGCAGAAATGTCGATGCGGGAAGGTAAAAACGACGAGGGTATTGAATGGGTGAAACGGGCGCTTGAGATCTTCCCCGGTGAACCGGAGCTAACCGAGATGTTACGCCGTTTTGAAGCCGCGCCGCGATAAAATTTTTAAGTAACCGTACACCAAAGAAAGGCCGCTCCAGTGAGCGGCCTTTCTTGTTTCAGTACGACGGATGATTTTACCCCATTCAGAGACTAATCTGAAATTGTAACGTCCAGAAATCCAGAGAAGACGGATACCGCTCCGGTATCGGTTGAACACCTCGCCTGGATCCTGACCCTGTAGCTTCCCGCCTGCGTGAAGACATAGTCGTCAGTCAGGGCGGTGGACCAGTCAGACGTGTGGATCACAGAATAAATCCCGCGCCGGTACTCAAAGCTGTATTCCAGCGTGTGGCCTTCGCTGCTGGTAGACCCGGTCGTTGTAAAGGTAAGGTTCCCACCGGTGGTCCCGGTTGCGGGTCCGGTTGGAGCACCAGGCTGACTGATGTCTTCGTAAACCTCCACCGTACGCGCCAGCGATACGGCCGATTCAACAGCCGGGTGTGTGGCGCATCGAGCCTTGCAGGTCACTTCATAAG
>CAYUDF010000561.1:0-2983 GCA_964443465.1 uncultured bacterium | reverse complement strand
TGGGGGGCAATCCGTCGGAACGGGCGGCGTTGTTTCCCGGTCTCCGGAAACAACTCGGCGGGAGCGATTTGTGGGTGCTCCCGAAGGAAGAACGCGCCGGTCTTCTGCGCCGCGCCATCGCCCGGGGTACGCGAATCAAGCTCCGGCCGATACTTCTTACCAGCGGCACCACCATCGCGGGTCTTGTCCCGCTGCTGATTCGCCTGAACGACACCGAGGAACGCGACATCTGGGAAAACCTCGCGTTGACATCTATCGGCGGACTTGCGGCCAGCACCATACTGATCCTGATGGTAATGCCGCCGCTTTACTATTATTGTGTAAGGACCGGGTGGACTTTCCGCGCGTTTTTTGGCTGGCTCAAACGTAAACTGTCACGCAAAGCCCGGGCTTCGGCCCTGCCGAAAACGCCGCAGGAAGCGTAAAAGGTTGCCCGGGTTCCGGGCGCAGCCGGGTCAACTACCAGCAAGCCAGCAGGATCGCCGTTGTGAATAGTCGTTTTTGTATTGTTTTTGTTATCGTGATCCTGGCGATCCTCGCCGTTGGTCCGGCCGGGGGCGAAACAGAATACAAATGCCACAAGTGTGGGGACCCGATTCTCGACAAGTATTTCGAGACGGATGGGTATTACTACCACGCGGAATGTTTCGCCTGTTTTCACTGCTCGAAGCCGATCCAGGGTATCTACACCACTTATAACGGTAACCACTATCACACAAGGTGCTTTGAGAATCACGTTGCCAAACGTTGCGCGATTTGTGACGGCGTTATAACCGGAGAATACCTGATTGATTTCTGGGGAAACACGTCCCATCTGTCGCACCGCGACGAAACCCATGAATGTGAATACTGCGGCCGGTTCATCGCGCCACGCGTCACAGATGGCGGTGTTCGATACAGCGACGGTCGTTACATATGTAATATCTGCCGCGACGGTGCGGTCACCACAAAAGACGCAGCTTTGTTGATTTTGGCCGAAGTGGCCCGGTATATGGCCGCATTCGGGATGGAGGTCAACCTGGGCGAAATCGACCTGCACGTCGTCGGGTTGAAGGAAATGCAGGAAAAGTCCGGCAAAGGGTCATACCGCCTGACGGGATTCACCGATTTCGAGGAAACAAAAAGTCTGTTTGGTGCGTTGAAGCGGCGCCGTATCGATGTGTATTTACTGTATGGAATGCCCCGGGCCGACGTTGTCAGTACGCTCGCGCACGAACTGGCCCATGTATGGCAGTTTGTGGCGGGCCAACTGAATAATGATCAGGCGTTCGCGGAGGGCAGCTGTAACTACGTTTCATATCTGGTACTCCTGAACTATGGCGATGGGAGCACAGACTATGTTATCGCCAGTCTCGTCGACGACGAGAACAAGATCTACGGAGAAGGATTCCGGCGCGTAAAACGCTACGCCGAAGCCGAAGGTCTCGAAACGTGGCTGGACCGTCTGGGCAGCCAGAAAGACCTGCCGCGGGAGTACTGATTTTCGTGCCCCACGGAGACCCGTGACACCGCTGTCAATTCGTTTGCGGTACGGCTGTTGATTGGTATATATTCCCCCAAATTACCTGCAAACCCATTTTATCATAAGGAGACAAATCGTGGCGTTGGACAGAGATCGTGTAGAACAAGCATTAAAGGGCGTCAAGGACCTGTTGGGTCCCGGCGATGTGGTGACGGAGAAACGGGTCGAAAAAATCGCGATCGAGGGCGATTCGGTGATGTTAACCCTTTCCGTTCCGACGGAAGACGCGGAAATCAGGCGCGCCGTTGAGGATCAGTGCCGTGCCGCCGTCAAGGCAATCGATGGTGTGGCGGGTGTGATGATCATGACTAAGGGCCCCGAAACGGACAAAGAAAAGAAACCGCAGCAGCCGGCTCAACACGGTGGAGACGACCCGTGGGCGGACCGGGCCCCGATCGAGGGCGTTAAGAACATAATCGCGGTATCATCTGCCAAAGGCGGAGTCGGCAAATCGACGGTTTGCATCAACCTGGCGCTCGCCCTGCAGAAACGCGGCGCCCGCGTCGGCGTGATGGACGCCGACGTGTACGGCCCCAGCATACACCTGCTCATGGGAACCGATGACGCGCCCCAGCCGGGAAAAACCAAGGAAGTGGCCCCGGTTGAAAAAGACGGACTCAAGCTGATGTCGCTCGGGTTTTTGACCGAACGCGGAATGCCGGTGATCTGGAGAGGACCGATGGTGATGGGTGTTGTGAAGAAATTTCTCCAGGATGTGGAATGGGGAGAACTGGACTATCTTTTGATCGACACACCTCCGGGTACGGGTGACGCGCAGCTTACGCTGCTGCAGACGGTACCGCTGACGGGGGCGATTATCGTTACGACCTCCTCCGAACTGTCGATCGTGGATACGGAGAAAGGTTTTGTAATGTATAAATCCCTGGAGGCGCCGGTGCTGGGCATCATTGAAAACATGAGTTATTTTCAGTGCCCGCACTGCGACGAACGCACCGCCATCTTTGGCTCGGGAGAAGGCAAAGAGATCTGTCGCCGGCTGGACACCAGTTTTCTGGGTGAATTGCCGCTGGATCCCGTAGTTCGCGAATCCGGTGATAAAGGAAATCCAATCGTCAAACTGGATGACAATTCGCCCGTGACCGCAATTTTTCTGGAAATCGCGGACAAGGTCAGGGAAATGTGTCCATGACAGCGACGAGGTAACCGTGGCCGGCTCTGATATCCTGCGTGAGAAAATCAAAAAACTGGAGTTCCTCAGTTCGGCGAGCCGGATGTTGAACGCCACGCGCAATCTCGACCAGTTGCTCAGCGTTATCATGAAAACGGTGAAAAACGCCCTGGACGTCCAGGCGGTCTCACTGTCCGTTGTTGACGCCGCCAGCGAAAACCTGGTGTTCGAAATGGTGCGCGGCCGGCGGGACAGGGATGTTCGCGGACTCAAGATCCCGATCGGTGAGGGTGTCATGGGCTGGGTCGCCGAGCACCGGAAACCTCTGGTCA